>NZ_JALQDN010000012.1:0-38763 GCF_023631205.1 Caballeronia sp. NCF2
GCTGTGAGCCCATGTAACACAAACGGGCTACCGCTTCGAGCGAACGGGAGAGATCAGCTTCCGGACGCCAGATTCAAGATACAAGTAACCAAAGAAAGCAGCTTCCGATACGCCCGCGGTCACACGCAATTTGGGTAGTCCTCTCGTCCATCGTGGGCTGCCTAAAGAGTGCCCTCATAGGCCCCATCGGGCTTGGCTCGCGCACGGTCTGTCACATCGCACCACACACCAAACTGGTTCAGCACCAAATAGCTCCAGCCCGCTTCGCGGCCGACCGGTCAAGCGGGTCTGCGTGTGCTTTGCTACTAAATTCTCTCTCGCACCGCACATGCAAACCTATGGTTTCCCTTGCAGACCCGGCGGCAGCGCGTAGCGCTGTGCCGAAGCTCTTTCGTGCTGAACCAACGTTCTGAACACCTTCGGGCGGCAGACCGTGCGCGAGCCAAGCCCGATTAGGTGTTTGAGGGCACTCTTTAGGCGAGTGCCGCCTGTGACGAGAGGACTACCCAAATTGCGTGTGACCGCGGGCCTGAAGAGCTGCTTTCTTTGCTTACTTTCTTTGCAGCAGCAAAGAAAGTGAGTGCCGCCCCGCACAGGGGCAGTGCTAATAGACCGACGCGAGACCGGGATCCGGCGACTACAGTAAGCAAAGTGAGCCCCACCCCGCACAGGAGGCAACGCTGACAGACCGAAAGCAAATCGGAATCCGGCGAAAACAAAAAAATCACCGAACAACAGCGGCCGGTTTCCGAACCGGCCCCCCCAACGCCCGCAACGTCTCCTTGACAGTAGAGATCCGCACCGAGAGATCGGGACTCCGCGACTCGATGCGCAACTTGTCCTGACCCGCGAGCTTGATGTGCTTATGCTTCTGCACCATCTCGATGATTTTCATGCCATCGACGGGCGGATTCGGAACGAACTGCAGCGAGATCGACTGCTCGCCCGCGTCAATCTTCGAGATGCCGAGCGGTTTCGCAGCAAGACGCAGCCGATGCGTCTCCACGAGCGCATGCGCCTGCGGCGGCAGCTTCCCAAATCGATCGACGAGCTCTTCGAGAATGCCATCGATCGCATCGCTCGATTCGCAGTTCGCGAGCCGCTTGTACAACGACAAACGCTCCTGCACATCGGCGCAGTAATCGGCGGGCAGAATCGCGGGCGCGTGCAGATTGATCTCGGTCGTTGCCGCAAGCGGGGCGTTCAGATCCGGCTCGCGGCCTTCGCGCAGCGCGCGCACGGCGTCGTTCAGCATGTCGGTGTAAAGCTGGAAGCCGATCTCGTGAATCTCGCCCGATTGCTTGTCGCCGAGCACCTCGCCCGTACCGCGAATCTCCAGGTCGTGCATCGCGAGATAAAAACCCGAGCCGAGTTCCTCCATCTGCTGAATGGCTTCGAGCCGCCGCTGCGCCTGCTTCGTCAGCGATTGCGGATCGTGCACCAGCAAATACGCATACGCCTGGTGATGCGAACGCCCGACACGTCCGCGCAACTGATGCAACTGCGCAAGACCGAACTTGTCCGCACGATGCATGAGGATCGTGTTCGCGCTCGGCACGTCGATGCCGGTCTCGATGATCGTCGTGCACAACAGCACGTTCGCGCGCTGGCCGACGAAATCGCGCATCACGCGTTCGAGCTCGCGCTCGTGCATCTGTCCGTGCGCAACCGCGATGCGCGCCTCGGGCACCAGCGCTTCGAGCATCGCGCGCCGATTCTCGATCGTCTCGACTTCGTTGTGCAGGAAGTAAACCTGGCCGCCGCGCTTCAGTTCGCGCAGCATCGCCTCGCGGATCACGCCGTCTTCCTCGCGCCGCACGAAAGTCTTGATCGCGAGCCGCTTCTGCGGCGCGGTCGCGATCACGGAAAAATCACGCAGGCCTTCGAGCGCCATGCCGAGCGTGCGCGGAATCGGCGTCGCGGTGAGCGTGAGCACGTCGACCTCGGCGCGCAATGCCTTGAGCGCCTCCTTCTGCCGCACGCCGAAGCGATGCTCCTCATCGATGATCACGAGCCCGAGCCGCTTGAACTTCACATCGCTCGACAAGAGTTTGTGTGTGCCAATGACGATATCGACCGAGCCTTCGTTGATCTGCTGCACGGCCGTCGAAACTTCCTTGCCGGTCTTGAAGCGCGACAGTTCCGCGATGCGCACCGGCCAGTCGGCGAAACGGTCGGTGAAGGTCTGCGTGTGCTGTTCCGCAAGCAGCGTCGTCGGCGAAAGAATCGCGACCTGCTTGCCCGCCATCACCGCGATGAACGCGGCGCGCAGCGCGACTTCCGTTTTGCCGAAGCCGACGTCGCCGCACACGAGACGGTCCATCGGTTTGCCGCTCGTCATGTCGCCGATGACGGCTGCGATCGCCGCCGCCTGATCGGGCGTTTCCTCGAAGCCGAAGCTCTCCGCGAACTTGGTGTAGTCGCGCGGCTCGAGCTTGAACGCATAACCTTCGCGCGCCGCGCGGCGCGCGTAAAGGTTGAGCAGCTCGGCGGCCGTATCGCGAATCTGCTGCGCGGCCTTGCGTTTGGCTTTTTCCCACTGGCCGGAGCCGAGCGTATGCAGCGGCGCGCTTTCCGGGTCCGCGCCGCTGTAGCGCGAGATCACATGCAATTGCGCGACCGGCACATACAGCTTCGCCTCGTTCTGATACTCGAGATGCAGGAATTCGGTTTCACCTTCGCCGAGGTCCATCGACACGAGGCCCATGTATCGGCCGATGCCATGCTGCGCATGCACGACGGGATCGCCGACCTTCAGCTCGGCGAGATCGCGCACCATCGAATCGACGTTGCTCGCCTGCTCCTGACGACGCCGTCCGGCGCGGCGCGCGAGCGGTCCGTAAAGCTCCGTCTCGGTGACGATCGACAGCTTCTCCAACGGCAGCGCGAAACCGTTGGCGAGCGGCGCGATGCCGAGCGTGAACTTGCCGTCGGCGGTCAGCCATTCGTGGAACGTGTCGCGCAATTCGCCGCGCAGGCCGTTGTCGGCGAGCAATTGCTGGATCGTCTCGCGACGTCCCGCCGATTCCGCGACGAGCATCACGCGATTGTCCGTCTGCTCCAGATAGTGACGCAGCGCGAGCAAAGGCTCGTCGGCGTGACGGTCGATCGCGAGGCCCGGCAGCGGCACGGCCCAGCCGCCTTCGGGCGTCGCGGGAAACTTCAACTGCGCGAAGGGCTTCGCGAACGTGAAGAAGTCGTCGTCTGTCAGAAAGAGCCGGCGCGGTTCGAGCAAGGGCCGCTCGCGATCGTGCGAAAGGAAGTCGTAGCGCTGCTTCGTGTCGTGCGTGAAGCGCTTGATCGCGGCGTCCATATCGCCGACAAACGCGAGCTGCGAGCCTTGCGGCAAGTAATGAAAGAGCGTCGCGGTTTCATCGAAGAAGAGCGGCAGATAGTATTCGATGCCCGCCGAGGGCACGCCATTGCCCATGTCCTTGTAAATCTGCGAGCGGCTCGGATCGCCCTCGAAGACCTCTCGCCAGCGGCTGCGAAAGGCGGTGCGCGCGGCTTCGTCGAACGGGAACTCGCGGCCCGGCAGCAGGCGCACGTCGCGCACCGGATAAAGGCTGCGCTGCGTGTCCGGATCGAACGCGCGGATGGAGTCCACCTGGTCGTCGAACAGATCGATGCGATACGGCAGCGCCGAGCCCATCGGATAGAGATCGATGAGCGAGCCGCGCACGCAATACTCGCCCGGCCGCACGACCTGGCTCACGTGCTCGTAACCCGCGAGCGTCAATTGCGCCTTGAGCTTCGCTTCGTCGAGCCGCTCGCCCTGCGTGAACGAGAACGTGTAAGCCGCGAGAAACGACGCGGGCGGCATGCGATAGAGCGCGGTCGTCGCCGGGACGATGAGGATGTCGCAGCGGCCTTCGCCGAGATCGTGCAGCGTCGCGAGACGTTCCGAGACGAGATCCTGGTGCGGCGAAAACGTGTCGTACGGCAGCGTCTCCCAGTCGGGCAGAAGGCGCACGCGCGCATCGGGCGCGAAGTAGGGGATTTCGGCGGCGAGACGCTGCGCATCGACTGCGCTCGCGGTGACGACCGTCAGGAGCGGCACGCTCTCGCGATACGCGGCGTAGTAGCGCGCGATGGCGAGCGCATCGGACGAGCCGGAAGCGCCATCGAAGACGAAGCGCTGACCCGGTTTCACGAGCGCGATGGGAGAACTGGACTGCGCGTTGACGGCTTTGGAAGGCATAAGGTGTGCATGGAGCCGTCCGGCAAACGCGGGTTCGGAGAGTCGAACCGGCGTGCGCGGGACGTGGTCGCGAAAGACCTATTATAAAATCCGGGCTTCAACTTTACTTGTTCACCTCATCTGCTCGACTATTCGCCCGTGACTTCGCGCCTGTTCTCACTGATTCCCTGCGCCGGCACCGGCAGCCGCTCCGGCGCGCCGATGCCGAAGCAATACCAGACGATCGCGGGCCGCCCAATGCTCGCGTACACGCTCGCGGCGTTCGACGCGTGCTCCGAATTCTCGCAGACGCTCGTCGTGCTCGCACCGGACGACAACCACTTCGACGCGCGCCGCTTCGCCGGATTGCGCTTCGCGGTCGAGCGCTGCGGCGGCGCCTCGCGGCAAGCGTCGGTGTACAACGGGCTCGTCGCGCTCGCGAAATTCGGCGCGCGCGAAGACGACTGGGTCCTCGTGCACGACGCCGCGCGCCCCGGCATCACGCCGGAGCTGATTCGCAAGCTTGTCGCGGAACTGCGCGACGATGCGGTCGGCGGCATTCTCGCGCTGCCGGTCGCGGACACGCTGAAACGCGTCGCACCGAACATGCCCGATGTCCCCACGGACGACGTGCGCGTCGCGCGCACCGAATCGCGCGACGGGCTCTGGCAGGCGCAGACGCCGCAAATGTTCCGGCTCGGCATGCTGCGCGAAGCGATCGAGCGTGCGCGTCACGACGGCCACGACCTGACGGACGAAGCGAGCGCGATCGAATGGCTCGGTCATTCGCCGAAACTGGTTCAGGGCAGTCTGCGCAACTTCAAGGTGACGTATCCGGAGGATTTCGCGCTCGCGGGCGCGATGCTTTCGGCCGGCGCCTGACTCACACTCAACAAAGGTTTGGATCGATGGATTTCAGAATCGGACAAGGGTACGACGTCCACCAGCTCGTCGAAGGCCGCCCGCTCATCATCGGCGGCGTGACGATTCCCTACGAGCGCGGTCTGCTCGGCCACTCGGACGCCGACGTGCTGCTGCACGCGATCACCGATGCGCTGTTCGGCGCGGCGTCGCTCGGCGACATCGGCAGGCATTTCCCGGACACGGCGACCGAATTCGCCGGCGCGGACAGCCGCGTGCTGCTGCGCGAGGCGTTCCGGCGCGTGTCGGAGGCGGGTTTCGCGATCGCGAACGTCGACAGCACGATCATCGCGCAGGCGCCGAAACTCAGCTCCCATATCGATGCCATGCGCGAAAACATCGCCGCCGATCTCGATCTTTCAATGGATCGCGTGAACGTCAAGGCCAAGACGAACGAGAAGCTCGGCTATCTCGGGCGCAAGGAAGGCATCGAAGCGCAGGCCGCGGTGCTTTTGCGCCGGACGTCAATCGACGGCTAAAGCGCGGCGGGAAGCGCTATTTCCCTTCGGCTTCGATCGTCAGCGCGACGGCGTTGATCACCGCGGCGATGCGGCCGACGTCGCGCAGTTGCGTCGTCGACATGCCTTCGGCCACGAGATTCTCGTAGTGCGATTTCACGCAGAAATGGCACTTGCCGACGATCGACGCCGCGAGCGCGTACATCTCGAAGCGCCGCTTGTCGACGCCGCCGTGCGACGCATACGCGTTCATGCGCAAGTTCGCGGGCTGCGTCTTGAGATCGGCGTTGTCGGCCATTTCCAGGTACGGATACCAGACGTTGTTCATGCCCATCAGCGCGGCCGCGGTGAGCACGGCGTTCGTCTCTTCGGGCGACAGCGCGCCCGAGTTGCGAATGATGGCGACGAGCTTCGTCGCTTTCGCGGCAAACGCGGCGGCGAGCGCGACGCCAGCCGCATCGCTTCCTTCGAGCGATGAACGCGCGATCGTGCCGTCGACGTTAAGGCGAATGTCCTTCGCGTAATCGGGCACCAGTTCCTTGATCGCAGACAGAAATTCCATTGTTTGCTCCTGTTCGATGGCATTAAAAAGCCCGCCGATCGGCCGAATACACTCGGCTCGATGGCGGGCTTCGCGGCATCCGGAAACGCTTACAGCGTCGCGCCGCCGACGGCACGGTTGCACGGGCAGAGTTCGTCCGTTTGCAAGCCGTCGAGAATGCGCAAGATTTCTTCCGGGCTGCGGCCGACGTTCAGGTTATTGACCGAGACGTGCTGAATGACGTTGTCCGGATCGACGATGAACGTCGCGCGCAACGCCACGCCTGCTTCCTTGTCGCGCACGCCGAGTTGATCGATCAGTTCGCCTTTCACGTCGCCGAACGAGTAATGGTTCAGCTTGTTCAGGTCTTTGTGCTCGCGGCGCCATGCCAGCTTGACGAACTCGTTGTCTACGCTGCCGCCGAGCAGAACCGCGTCGCGGTCCTCGAAATCGGCCGCCAGCTTCGCGAATTCGACGATCTCCGTCGGGCAGACAAACGTGAAATCTTTCGGATAGAAATAGATGATCTTCCACTTGCCGGGGAAAGACTGCTCGGTGATTTCCTCGAACGCCGACTGGCCGTTCTCTTCGTGATGGTTGAAACCCGGCTTCGCAGCGGTGACAGTGAATGCTTCGACTTTATCGCCAACGGTCTTCATGCGGAAAACTCCTGTGAAATCGTTGAAAGGACAAACTCCAGCCAAACTACCGTATCGCCGTAACGCTCGCGTGACACGTTCATGCCAGGCCGCGCCGAGCGTTGAACCGCTTCATCTTAACCAGAATTAAAAGAGTGCTTCGCCCGTTTCCAGCTTCCGAAACGGGCGCGCTCTAGCCTTCGAAGCGCACGCCGCCTTTCATCGGCGGGAAGTCGATGGTGACTTCGAAGCCGGGCAGAGGCGTGCGGTTGCGCAGACGCAGCGTGCCGCGCTGTCGCGTGACGAGGCGCTGCACGATCGCCATGCCGAGACCGGTGCCGTTCGCCTGCGTGCGCGCCGTATCGACGCGATAGAACGGACGCGTAATGAGCGCGACCTGATCGTCGGGGATGCCGCGGCCCTCGTCCATCACGGAGAGCTCGACCCTGCCGTGCGCGACGCGCGTCTGCAGCGTGATGCGGGCGATGTCGTCGTGTTCGCTGCGGCCGTACTTGCGCGCGTTTTCAAGCAGGTTGCCGACCACGCGCCGCGCATCCGTCGGATCGCCTTCGATGACCGCGCCCTGGGCGAGATCCGTCCGCATGACGACGCCGTCGTCGGCCTGGAAGCGGGCGGCGAGTTCGCTCGCGATCATCGACAGGTCGACGGCCTCGGGCATGCGCTGCATCGGCCGCGCATAGTCGAGAAAGCGCCCGATGATCATGTCCATCTGCTCGATGTCGTCGATCATCGCGAGCTTGGTCGCTTCGTCCGACGGGCTCATCTCCGTCTCCAGCCGCAGGCGCGCAAGCGGCGTGCGCAGATCGTGCGAGATGCCCGCGAGCATCAGCGCACGGTCGGCCTCGAGCTGCTCGAGATCCTGCACCATCTGGTTGAAGCTTCGATTGGTTTCGGCAGCAACGCCCATGCCGCGTTCGGGCAAGGGTTCGGGCGATTGCCCCGAACCGACCTTGCGCGCGGCGAGCGCGAGACGCGCGAATGGCCGATTCACGAGACTTGTGATGAACGCCGCGCCGAACAGCGACAGCGCGAGCGCGAACACGCCCCAACCGGCCCATTGCAGGCCGGTCACGGTGTCGAGCTGATCGCGATCGAGGGCGACCCAGTAATCGTCGTCGTCGATCTTGAAGCTGATCCATACGCCCGGAATGTCGTTCACCGACTGCGCGATGATCGTCTCGTTGCCGAGCCGCCCGCGCACGTCGCGCTCGATCAGCCGGTTGAGCGATTCATCGGGCTGGAGTTTGTATTTGTCGGTGGTCTCGCGCGGATACACGCGCACGCCTTCGTTGCTCTCCAGATCCTGAAGCAGCGCGCGGCGCAGATCGGGGTCGGAATAGAGCAGGGCGGTGCGCGTGAGCTTGACCACGGCGACGAGCTGAAGCGCCACGCGCTGCGCACGCGGCTCGCGCTCGATGACGCGAAAGCTCTGGAACCACGCCGTGAGACTGACTGCGATGAGCAGCGCGATCAGCGCGAAGGTTCGCCAGAACAGGCCGCCGAACGCGAGCGCCAGTAGCCGCCTGTCGATTCGCATGAGTCTGTCGGGTTCGGCTCGGTGAAGGGGAGAGAGCGTGACGAAACTCGCTTAGGATCGATCAGGCTGCGCCGTCGGGAATGAACACGTAGCCGAGGCCCCACACGGTCTGGATGAAACGCGGACTGCTGGGATCGGGCTCGATCAGCTTGCGCAGACGCGATATCTGCACGTCGAGGCTGCGGTCGAACACTTCGTACTCACGGCCGCGTGCGAGCTCCATCAGCTTTTCGCGCGAAAGCGGCTGGCGCGGATGGCGCGCGAACACTTTGAGTACCGAAAATTCGCCGGTGGTCAGCGGGATTTCCTGGCCGTTCTTCGTGAGCGTGCGCGTCGCGAGATTCAGTGCAAATTCGCCGAACTCGAACACTTCGGTGGTTTCTGACGGCGCGCCCGGCAATTCGGACGGCGTCTGACGCCGCAGCACCGCATGAATGCGCGCGACGAGTTCGCGCGGATTGAAAGGCTTCGGCAGATAGTCGTCCGCGCCCATTTCGAGGCCGACGATGCGATCGACATCTTCACCCTTCGCGGTGAGCATGATGATCGGCGTGCGATCGTTGCTGCCGCGCAGACGCCGGCAGATGGAAAGACCGTCTTCGCCGGGAAGCATCAGATCGAGGACGAGCAGATCGAAACGCTCGCGCACCCACAACTTGTTCATCGACGGGGCGTTTTCCGCAACGTACACGTTGAAGCCCTGTTCACCGAGGTATCGGCGCAACAGATCGCGCAGGCGCGGATCGTCGTCGACGACGAGAATTTTTGAAGGGTTCTTGGTTTCCATGGCGGCATCTTAGCGCGTTTGTTCAAACGCCGAGTTTGTAACAAAAGCGAGTGTAACAGTTCGTTACAAAATTTACGGGGCCTGTGGCACGGCCTAGGGGTTTGCTGCGTACACTGCTTTACCTAAGCCCGCCATTCGGTAGATACTCCATTAGACCAGTGCGTCGCGCGGCACGACCAAGCCGCTTCGAGACGTGCGCGAAAAGACTGAGGCTGTCCGGTTGTCGAGCAACGAAGGGAACAACATGAAGGGAGCGCGGCAGCGCGGACCCGTGCGCAACGAGCGCATTCTCAGAAAGACACTTCTTGCCAGTGCGCTCTACGCAGTACTGAGCACGCCTCACGCCTATGCACAACCGGCAGGCTTCGATCGCGGCATCGCGAGTTCCCCGAATCGTTTCGATGGCAGAATGATTCGCGCGCAGCAGCGCGTGGGCAAAGGTTCGGGGTCGTCGAGCCACGATCCGAAGACCGCGGCCATGCAACCCATTCAGCAAGTGGATCAAGCGCCGCCCGCGCGCCCGCCGCGCCACACCGTGATGACCGCCGACGAGCGCCGTCTCTTGCGGCAGCATATCGAAGAAGCGGTGCGCGATCTCTACAAGCGGTAAGCGGCGCGTGCCCGCGATGGACCGACGTGAATTTCTCTCGATTGCCGGTGCGTTCGCGGGAGGTCTCGGCAGCATCGGCGATGCGTGCGCCATCGCACATTCCGACACTTCCTCTGCTTCGATTCGCTCCCTCGTGATCGTCGACCTCGACGGCGGCAACGATGCGCTCAACACAGTCATCCCGATCGCCGATGCGCGTTATCGCGTGTTGCGGCCGAAACTCGCGATATCGAAAGACCGCGCATTGATGCTCGATGAACGCACCGCCTTGCATCCGTCGCTGTTGCCGTTGATGAGCGCGTGGCGCGCCAACGAAATGGCGATCGTGCAGGGCGTCGGCTATGACGCGCCCAATCGCTCGCATTTCCGCTCGCGACAGATCTGGGACACGGCATCGCATGCCGATGAATATCGCGCCGGCGGCTGGCTCGATCGCGTGAACCTGAAGGTGACGCACATCACCTTGCACGGCTTCGACACGCACGAGCGTCAGTCGCACCGGCATGCGGCGCTGCTGGCCACGCTGGCAGAGCGGCTCGCGTCGCTGCGGGCGTCGCTGATCGCGTCCGGCGCATGGAGCCGCACGCTCGTGATGACGCGCTCGGAGTTCGGACGGGCCGCGCGCGAGAACGCCGCGGGCGGCACCGACCACGGCGCGGCCGCGGCGCATTTCATGATGGGCGGAGGCGTGCGCGGCGGACTCTTCGGCATGCCACCGCGACTCGATCGACTCGATGCGGACGGCGGCTTGTCCGTCGGCGTCGACTTCAGAACGCTCTATGCCACGGTGCTCGACGCATGCGGGCAGATCGATTCGTCATCGATTCTCGGCGCGCGCTTCGCGCCATTGCCGATCCTTCGCGTCTAACGCGTCTTCCATGTGATCCACAGCTTGCGGATCGGCGTGAGTGCGATGCGTTGATGCAGCACCCGAAAGTTCTCCCGTTCGATCTCGTCGAAAAGCGCGAAGGACAGCGCTGCCTGCGCGCGCAGCACGCGTTGCGTCGCGCGCTCCGAAGCGGGAATCGCGGCCAGCGCGTCGTCTAGCGCCTGGCGGGCGCGGCTGGTCTGAAAGCGCATGAGGTCCGTGAACGTATCGCCGTACTTGCGATTGATGATGTCCGCGGCCGTCACGTTGAATCGCTGCAACTCGTCGATGGGAATATAGATGCGGCCATTGCGCGCATCGCCGCCGATGTCCTGAACGCGCTCGGCGAGCAGCAACGCGGATCCGAGCGGCGCGGCCCACGACGCGGCCTGCTGCGGATTGCGCGCGCTCGCGCGTGCAACGGCCGTCGCGAATGCGCCGCCCGTCTGATCGAGGTAACGCCGCAAGCCGGGCCAGTCGAGGTAGCGCGCCTGATCGAGATCCATGCCGAAGCCGTCGACGATCGCGGCAAGCGATGCGCGTCCGGCATCGTCGAGAACCGGATGCGCGGCATCGCCCGCGTGCGCCTGCAACGCTTTCGTGACCGGATGCGTGGGCTCGCCGCCATCGAGCCGCCCGAGTTCGCTTTGCCACCATGCGTGCTTGGTGCGGCCGATGGTCGGATCGCTCGTCTCCTTCACGGTCTCTTCGAGCTCGCGATAAAGCGCATAGAGCGCGGTCAGAAGCGGCTGGCTCGCAGCCGGCGCGCGGCGCAGCGCGTAGTACGTGCCCGAACCTTCAGGCGCGGCTTTTTGCTGGCAGTAATCGTCGAAATTCACGAACGGAGCTTGTGGGAGTTCGAGGGGAGGCGGGGTCGGTTCTGGTCGTGCGGTTGGCCGCGCGGCGTTCATTTTATCCGGCGAGGCGCGGCTTCGCTGCGCAGCGGCGGCAGCATCAGCCGGCCGCAAAAACAAAAAACCCCTTTGCCGATGAAAGGGGTTTTCGTGTGGTGCGAGGAGCGGGACTCGAACCCGCACACCCTTGCGGGCGTCAGGACCTAAACCTGGTGCGTCTACCAATTTCGCCATCCTCGCAGCACGGCAGGCGCTCTGGGCTCTTGGGGATGATGACCCGCGCCCGGCGATGCCGCCGTGTCCGGCACCGGTCCACTGTGCCAAGCCCGAGATTCTAACGCATTCATCTGGCGATGTCTGCGAAAATGCGTCGACGGTCCTGAGCTTAAGCGAGGCGCGAGAATCGTCGGCATGGCCGTCGATTCCGGCCATACGCGCCCGAAGATTGCGGCTCGCAGATCGGCTGCCTACAATCTCGTCACACTTCCGCTTCGGCATCGACATTCCCGCTCATGAACCGCAACGCGCGCAATCGCTTCGTCGCATGGCTCGGCATCGCCGCCATGTGGCTTGCCATCGTCGCGCCGGTCATCAGTCAGACGCTGGCCGCGCGCCAGGCCGCCAATCCGCAAGCGGTGCTTTGCACGGTCGATGCGACTGCAACGGACTCGCACGCCGGCCAGCACGACGCCGGGAGTCATGTCGACGCCTGCTCCTACTGCGGACTGCTCGCGCAGAATCTGCCGATCGTCACGGGCGTCGTGCATGACGTCGCGCTGATCGAACGCGTCACGCGCGTGCCTGCCTTCGCGAACGTCGAAGACGTCACCTCGAAATCCTTCAACGCCGCGAGCCCGCGCGCGCCGCCCGTCCTCTCCTGAAGCCTTCCTTCGTCTGACCGCATCGATGTTCGTCGCGCACATGAGCGCGATGAACGTACGACCGCTCGTCGGGAATATCGTCACGGCACTGACGGTACTTCAGATGCGCGCTCATCGCAAAAATACTCAACGAGATTCGCCATGCTTGCACCCGACCTGAACGCGGCGCCAGCGACGCCGAGCGCGGAAGTCATCGCGCATCGCCGCACGCTGTGGCGCTGGCATTTCTATGCGGCACTCTTCGTGATGCCGCTCCTCATCGTGCTCGCGATCACCGGCACGATCTACTGTTTTCAGCCGCAGATCGAGCCGCTGCTGTATCGCGACCGGATGATCGTCGCGGACACGCACGCCCCGCAACTGTCCCGCGATATCCTGCTCGCCAAGGCTGCCGCGAGCGAACCGCGCGGCACCGTACCGACGCTCGCGCAAATCGAAACCGATCGCACGCGCAGCGCCGAATTCGTCTTTCGCCTGCCATCGGGCGAGAGCGAAAGCGTCTACGTGAACCCGTACGACGGCACCGTGCTCGGCACGCTTTCCGTCGAACATCGATTGATGAAACAGGTGCGCAACCTGCATCGCGGCCTGATGCTCGGCAAGACCGGCGAGCTGCTGATGGAACTCGCCGGATGCTGGACGCTCGTGATGATCGGCACGGGTATCGCTCTGTGGTGGCCCAGCCGGTCGAACGCGAGACAGGGCGGCGTGTGGCTGCCCCGGCTATCGCTGCAAGGGCGCGCGTGGTGGCGCGATCTGCATGCGGTCGGCGGCGTGTGGCTCGCGGTCGGCGCGCTCTTTTTCGTTCTCTCGGGATTGCCGTGGTCGGGATCGTGGGGCAAGCAATTCAAGGCGCTTGCGACGACCGCATCGCTCGGATATCCGAAGGGCGCGTGGGGCGAGGCGCATGTGCATTCGACGGCCCCAGCGACCTCGAACAACAAACACGCGATGCACGGCATGCAGATGAAGATGGACGATCTGCCGCTGCATCAGACGCCGTGGGCCGTCGGCGCGACAACGGTGCCGGAAGGCGCGAATGCGTCGGCTTCGGCTGCGCGCGTGTCGATCGACGACGTGGTCGCGCTCGCCGCGAAAAACGGTGTCGCGGATGACTACGGCATCGCGCTTCCGTCCAAGCCGACGGGCGTCTACACGGTCTCGTATTTCCCCGCCGATCCGCGCGCCGAACGCACGCTGCACATCGATCAATACAGCGGCCGCGTGCTGTCCGACATCGATTACGCAAGCTACGGCGGCGTGGCGAAAGTGATCTCGTACGGCACGTCGCTGCATATGGGGCGCTACTTCGGGCTTCTGAACCAGATCGTCTGCTCGGCGATATCGCTCGGGCTCGCGGCGTTGTCCGTGACGGGCTTCATCATGTGGATGAAACGCCGGCCCGCGCGCGAACTCGGCGCGCCGGCGCGGCCCACGAAGCGCCCGCCGATGCGCGCCTGGCGCGGCAGCCTGACGTTGCTCGGCGTGATTTTCCCTTTGATGGGCGCGACCATGCTCGCCGTCTGGTGCTTCGACCGGCTTGCGTTCGGGGCCAAGCGCGCGGCTGCCTGACGAACCCGCGCGCCTCGTTCGGACTTATTTGGAACCGAATCTGAGGCGCGTGAGCTGCTCGGCTTCGTTGGCGAGCAGCCGCGCCGCATCGCGGATCGCCGTTTCGAGCGTGATCGGGCCGGGCGCCGGCGAGAAGCAGCCGCTGAAAAATTCGGAGAGCCGCGGCAGCGCGGCCGAATCGACGGCGCCCGACAGCAACGACGCCGGCACGCCGTGATCGCGCGCGTGCTTGCAGGCGATGAACGGCGCCTTGCCATGCAGCGTCTGCACGTCTGAACGGCCTTCGCCCGTGATGAGCCAGTTCGCGCCTTCGAGCGCGGCGTCGAGCCCGATTTCGCGCGCCACCACCTCCGCGCCGGTCTCGAAACGCGCGCCGAGCATGTGCAGCGCGAACCCGAGCCCGCCCGCCGCGCCCGCGCCGGGTTCGCTGCGTTTCGCGACGCCCATCGCGGGTTCGAGCAGATCGGCGAAATGGGCGAGGGCGGCGTCGATGGTGGGCACTTGCTCCGGCGTCACGCCTTTCTGCGGCCCGAAGACCGCCGTCGCGCCGTGATCGCCGGTGAGCGGATTGTCGACATCGGACATGCCGACGAACTCCGCGTCCTTCACGCGCGGATCGAGCCCGGAAGCGTCGATGCGCGCGACTCGCCCGAGCGCCGATGGCACCGGATGGAGCTCCTTGCCGTCTGCGTCGAAGAGTTTCAGCCCGAGGCCGACGAGCAGGCCCGCGCCGCCGTCGTTGGTGCTGCTGCCGCCGAGCGCCACATAGAATCTGCGCGCGCCGGAATCCAGCAGCGCGCGGATCGCCTCGCCCATGCCGAGCGTGCTGCGCTCGGTGACGGGCACGGCCATGCCGTCCGCATCCGTGATGCCCACGACTTCCGCCGTCTCGATAATTGCGCTGCCGTCGTCGAGCAGGCCCGTGGCGGCGTCGCGGCGTGCGGCGGCCGCGCCCCGCACGTTGAGCATGCGCCGCTCGCCGCCTGCCGAGAGCATCGCGTCGAGCGTGCCTTCGCCGCCGTCGGCCATCGGACGGATACGGATATCGGCGTCCGGCCGCGCGCGCCTGATGCCTTCCGCGATGGCGTTCGCGACGCCTTCCGCGGAGAGCGAGCCCTTGAACGAATCGGGAGCGATGACAACTACGGGAGCAGCGGACGTGGCGTTAGGCATGGTGTCTCGAATGTTCTGATGTGGAAGCAAGGATTGAAAAGCCGCGGCGAGGCTCCATCTATGCGTATGTCGCATGCGCTTCATGCCTTGCGGCAATGGATTGCGCGCCGGAGCGCTTCGCCGCTCGAATCATGCGCCGGCAAGCTTATCAGCGCGGCGCGCGACGCAAAATAGCGGCGTGCCGATAGCGGGAATTCTGCGCGGGAGAGCCGGTCGGCAAAACGCGGATTTACGCCGAAATGAGCGTCGAAAACTGGCACTTTTCGAGTCAAATCGGACCGAAACGCAGTGTTTGCAGGATCGTCGGGCGGACCGCGCGGAATAGTTTGCTAAAATGCTTGGCTCTGTTGACTGACACCGTGTCGGGCGACGTTCCGGCACTCCCGCGAGACGCTTATTCTGGGCGTCTTCCGGCGCCAGGCGTCGATTTCGGCCGGCTCAGGCAGAGGCCGCATCCGGACCCGCGCCTTTAGAACCGCGGAAGAACCGAACACCGAATTTACGATTTACTCTAGGACGATTTCAGCCATGGCTAACGTAGTTGAGAACCTCGGCAAGCTCGAACGCCGCGTGACGATTTCCCTGCCGAAGGACACGGTGCAGAAGGAAGTGGATTCGCGCATCCGCCAGTTGGCCAAGAATGTGCGCATGCCGGGTTTCCGCCCGGGCAAGGTGCCGCTCAAGATGGTGACGCAACAGTATGGCGGCCAGGTCGAAGCCGAAGTGCTGAGCGACAAGGTCGGCAAGGAATTCTTCGATGTCACGCGCGCCGAGAACCTGCGTGTCGCGGGCCAGCCGAGCTTCGCGCCGAAGTCGGAAGCCGCAACGGACGCCTACGCCTTCGACGCGACCTTCGAGGTCTATCCCGAAGTGCGCCTCGGCGACGTGGCGACCGCTGAAATCGAACGCACGGTCACGACCATCTCCGAAGCCGAAGTCGATCGCACGCTGGACATCCTGCGCAAGCAG
Organism: Caballeronia sp. NCF2; assembly: GCF_023631205.1. NCBI lineage: Bacteria > Pseudomonadati > Pseudomonadota > Betaproteobacteria > Burkholderiales > Burkholderiaceae > Caballeronia > Caballeronia sp. NCF2. The sequence goes on from NZ_JALQDN010000012.1 coordinate 16,011, forward strand.
CGCGTGCATTTCCACGCCCGCGGCGAAGCCGGCGAGCACGGCGACGGCGGCGCGGACACGGCAGCCAAGGAAGGCGACCGCGTAACGCTCGATTTCGTCGGCAAGATCGACGATGTCGCGTTCGAAGGCGGTAGCGCACAGGACTTCGCATTCGTGCTGGGCGAAGGCCGCATGCTGCCCGAGTTCGAGCAAGCCGCGACGGGCCTGAAGGTCGGCGAAGAGCGCACGTTCGACCTCAAGTTCCCGGATGACTACCACGGCAAGGACGTGGCGGGCAAGACGGCGCAATTCACGATCACCGTGAAGAAGATCGAATGGCCGCATCTGCCGGAAATCAACGCCGATTTCGCGAAGTCGCTCGGCATCGAAGACGGCGACCTCACGAAGATGCGCGCCGAGATCAAGGACAATCTGGAGCGTGAAGCGAAGCGCCGCACGCAGCAGATCGTGAAGAATCAGGTCATGGACGCGCTCCTGAAGATCTCCGAACTCGACGTGCCGAAGGCGCTGATCGAACAGGATCAGCAGCGCCTCGTCGAAATGGCTCGCCAGGACCTGCAACAACGCGGCGTGCCGAATGCAGCCGACGCGCCGATCCCGGCCGAAATGTTCGCCGAGCAGGCCGAGCGTCGCGTGAAGCTGGGCCTCGTGCTGGCCGAACTCGTGAAGGCCAACGAACTGCAGGCGAAGCCCGAGCAGATCCGCGCTGAAGTGGACGAATTCGCCAAGAGCTACGAAGACCCGAAGGAAGTCGTCCGCTGGTATTATTCGAACCAGCAGCGCCTCGCCGAGATGGAAGCGTACGTCGTCGAAAGCAACGTCGTCGATTTCGTCCTGGGCAAGGCCAAGGTGACCGACAAGGAAGTCAGCTTCGAGGAACTGGCCAGCGCAACGGCGCAAGCCTGACGCGTTAGGCAAGGGGCGTGCGGAGTCGTCGGACTGACGGCTCGCACGCCTTTTTTGCATTAAAGTTGGGCGTTTGCATGCCGTTCTAGTGGATGTTCCTTTGTCGTTCAGTACCCTTATTCCGAACAAGGAAATTGCATGACCTTTCGCGCTGAATTGCTCGACACGTTGGCGTCCCACGCACCGCGGGATTTCGAAGCCCAGGCGCTCGGCCTCGTTCCGATGGTCGTGGAAACGAGCGGCCGCGGCGAGCGTGCCTATGACATTTACTCGCGTCTCCTCAAGGAGCGCGTGGTGTTTCTCGTCGGTGAAGTGAACGACCAGTCGGCGAATCTCGTCGTCGCACAGTTGTTGTTCCTCGAAAGCGAGAACCCGGACAAGGACATCAGCCTGTACATCAACAGTCCTGGCGGCTCGGTCTCGGCCGGCATGGCGATTTACGACACCATGCAGTTCGTGAAGCCGGACGTTTCGACGCTGTGCATGGGCCTCGCCGCAAGCATGGGCGCATTCCTGCTGGCGGCCGGCGCGAAGGGCAAGCGCGTCGCGCTGCCGAACGCGCGCGTGATGATCCACCAGCCGCTCGGCGGCGCACGCGGCCAGGCGTCGGACATCGAGATCCAGGCACGGGAAATCCTGTATCTGAAGGAACGTTTGAATCAGTTGCTGTCGCATCACACGGGTCAGCCGGTCGAGCGCATCGCGCGCGACACGGATCGCGACAACTTCATGTCGGGCGACGACGCGCAGGCTTACGGCCTCGTCGACCAGGTGCTTCACAAGCGTCCCTGAGGCGTCCGGAGCGGCGCCGCGCCGGCGCTCGGAGACGAAGCCGGCGAAGCGTGCGAAGTCGCGCATTGGGCGCCACGCCAAAACGCGCTCCGGCGGTCCTCGCGGGTGCGAATCTGCGTCGCGGAATCGAAGCGCGTATCATGTAACAAGAGTGTCCGGAGGCTTACACATTTATGGCGGACAAAAAAGGTTCCAGTAGCGAAAAGCTGCTGTATTGCTCGTTCTGCGGCAAGAGCCAGCATGAGGTGAAGAAGCTCATCGCTGGGCCGTCGGTGTTCATCTGCGATGAATGCATCGACCTGTGCAACGAGATCATTCGCGACGAGGCAGCCGGTGCGGCGGAGGAGGCCGGGCTGACCAAGTCCGACCTGCCGAGCCCGCAGGAAATCAGCGATATCCTCAATCAGTACGTGATCGGCCAGGAACGCGCGAAGAAAATTCTCGCGGTGGCCGTGTACAACCATTACAAGCGGCTCAAGCATCTCGACAAGAAGGACGACATCGAGCTGTCGAAGAGCAACATTCTCTTGATCGGGCCGACCGGCTCGGGCAAGACGCTGCTCGCGCAGACATTGGCGCGCATGCTGAATGTGCCGTTCGTGATCGCCGATGCAACGACGCTGACCGAAGCCGGCTATGTCGGCGAGGACGTCGAGAACATCATTCAGAAGCTGCTGCAGAATTGCAATTACGAAGTCGACAAGGCGCAGCGCGGAATCGTGTACATCGACGAGATCGACAAGATCAGCCGCAAGTCGGACAACCCGTCGATTACGCGCGACGTGTCGGGCGAGGGCGTGCAGCAGGCGTTGCTGAAGCTGATCGAAGGCACGATGGCGTCGGTGCCGCCGCAAGGCGGACGCAAGCATCCGAATCAGGATTTCATCCAGGTCGATACGACCAACATCCTGTTCGTCTGCGGCGGCGCGTTCGACGGACTGGAAAAGGTCATCACGGATCGCACAGAGAAGACCGGCATCGGTTTCGGCGCGAGCGTGAAGAGCAAGCAGGATCGCGACGCGGGCGAAGTGCTGCGCGAAGTCGAGCCGGAAGACCTGATCAAGTTCGGCCTGATTCCGGAGCTGATCGGCCGTCTGCCCGTCGTGGCGACGCTCGGCAAGCTCGATGAAGCCGCGCTGGTGAAGATCCTGATCGAGCCGAAGAACGCGCTCGTGAAGCAGTATCACAAGCTCTTCGCAATGGAGCGCGTCGAACTGGAAATCCGTCCGGCGGCGCTTCAGGCCATCGCGCAGAAGGCCATTCGCCGCAAGACCGGCGCGCGCGGGCTGCGTTCGATTCTGGAACAGGCGTTGCTCGACGTAATGTACGAACTGCCGACCATGAAGGGCGTTTCGAAGGTGATCGTCGACGACAACACGATCGACGGAGACGGCAAGCCGCTGCTCATCTACGAAGACGCACCGAAAGTAGCAGGATCGAACTGAAGCAGGCTGTGTGTCGGCGAAAGGCCGTTCATGGCGACGTGAACGGCCTTTTATTTTTGTCGGTTTATCTTGTGGACGTTACTGACGCGATCTTTGACTAACGACTTTTCCCTTCCGATAAAGGCTTGCAATAGCTCTGACCGGCCTTATTTACGACTGAACTGATTCCACTAATGGGGAAATGAAATGTCAGGAACCCAACTCCTCCCGCAGGAACGCATTACGCTGCCGCTGCTCCCGCTGCGCGACGTAGTCGTTTTCCCGCATATGGTGATTCCGCTCTTCGTCGGGCGGCCCAAGTCGATCAAGGCACTCGAAGCCGCGATGGAAGGCGGCAAGCACATCATGCTCGTCGCCCAGAAAACGGCGGCGAAGGACGAGCCGACCGAAAAGGACATGTATGAAGTAGGGTGTGTCGCCAACATCCTGCAAATGCTGAAACTGCCCGACGGCACGGTGAAAGTGCTCGTCGAAGGCCTGCAGCGCGCGAAAACGCTGTCGATCGAAGAGCAGGAAACGCAATTTTCCTGCGATGTGATGCCGCTCGAGCCGGATCACGCCGATAGCGCCGAAACCGAAGCGCTGCGCCGCGCGATCGTGTCGCAGTTCGATCAGTACGTGAAGCTCAACAAGAAGATTCCGCCGGAGATCCTGACGTCGCTGTCGGGCATCGACGAGGCGGGTCGTCTTGCCGACACTATCGCCGCGCATCTGCCGCTCAAGCTGGATCAAAAGCAGCACATCCTCGAGATGTTCCCTGTGATCGAGCGTCTGGAGCATCTGCTCGCCCAGCTCGAAGCCGAAATCGACATTCTTCAGGTCGAGAAGCGCATCCGTGGCCGCGTAAAGCGTCAGATGGAAAAGAGCCAGCGCGAGTACTACCTGAACGAGCAGGTCAAGGCGATCCAGAAGGAACTGGGCGAAGGTGAAGAGGGCGCGGATCTCGAAGAACTCGAGAAGCGCATCGCCGCCGCGCGCATGCCGAAGGAAGCCAAGAAGAAGGCCGACGCCGAGCTGAAAAAGCTCAAGCTGATGTCGCCGATGTCCGCGGAAGCGACTGTCGTGCGCAACTACATCGACACGCTGATCGGCTTGCCATGGCGCAAGAAGAGCAAGGTCAACAACGACCTTTCGAATGCCGAGCGCGTGCTCGACGAAGACCATTTCGGTCTCGAAAAGGTCAAGGAACGCATTCTCGAGTACCTCGCGGTGCAACAACGCGTCGAGAAGGTGAAGGCACCGATTCTGTGCCTGGTCGGGCCTCCGGGCGTCGGCAAGACCTCGCTCGGGCAGTCCATCGCTCGCGCGACGAACCGCAAGTTCGTGCGTATGGCGCTCGGCGGCGTGCATGACGAATCCGAAATTCGCGGCCACCGTCGCACGTATATCGGTTCGATGCCCGGCAAGATTTTGCAGAGCCTCACGAAGGTCGGCGTGCGCAATCCGCTTTTCCTGCTCGACGAAGTCGACAAGATGGGCATGGATTTCCGCGGCGATCCGGCATCCGCGCTGCTCGAAGTGCTCGATCCGGAACAGAACCATACGTTCGCGGACCACTACATCGAAGTGGACTTCGACCTGTCCGACGTGATGTTCGTGGCGACGTCGAACTCGCTGAACATTCCGCCGCCGCTGCTCGACCGGATGGAAGTCATCCGCCTGTCGGGTTACACGGAAGACGAGAAGGTCAGCATCGCGACGCGTTACCTGTTGCCGAAGCAGAAGCGCAACAACGGCCTGAAGGACGGCGAGATCGACGTCACGGAACAAGCGATCCGCGACATCATTCGCTACTACACGCGTGAAGCGGGCGTGCGTTCGCTCGAGCGTGAAGTGTCGAAGATCTGCCGCAAGGTCGTGAAGATGCTGCTGCTCAAGAAGGCGGAAGGCGCCGTGAAGGTCGACGGCTCCAACCTCGACACCTTCCTCGGCGTGCGCAAGTACGACTTCGGTCTGGCCGCGAAGGAAAACCAGATCGGTCAGGTGACGGGTCTCGCGTGGACGGAAGTGGGCGGCGATCTGCTGACGATCGAAGCAGCGGTGATGCCCGGCAAGGGCGGCGTGATCCGCACGGGTTCGCTCGGCGACGTGATGAAGGAATCCGTCGAAGCGGCGCGCTCGGTCGTGCGTTCACGTTCGCGCCGGCTTGGCATCACGGACGAGTCGTTCGAGAAGAAGGACATCCACATCCACGTGCCGGAAGGCGCGACGCCGAAGGACGGTCCGTCCGCCGGTATCGCTATGACCACGGCGCTGGTGTCGGTGCTGACCGGCATTCCGGTTCGCGCGGATGTCGCGATGACGGGCGAAATCACGCTGCGCGGCGAAGTGCTGCCGATCGGCGGATTGAAGGAGAAGCTGCTGGCAGCGCATCGCGGCGGCATCAAGCTCGTGCTGATTCCTGAAGAAAACACGAAGGATCTGGCCGACATCCCCGACAACGTGAAGAACGCCATCGAGATCGTGCCGGTTCGCTGGATCGATCGGGTGCTGGAACTGGCGCTCGAACGTGCGCCGGAGTCGTTGCCCGAAGACGAAGCGAAGGCAACGCCCGTCGCAGCCGAACAGCAGAAGGACACGCCAGCAACGGGCGAAGTCGTGAAGCACTGAACGCTTGTCGCGGCACGGTTTTAACGCCGCGTTGCGTGAGCGAGGCTAAAAACCCGCGGGCAACCACCCGCGGGTTTTCTTTTTGCGCGCGGCTTTTCGAAGAGAACTTCTAAAACGCCCGAAGGCCGCGCCGAATAAGGCTCAACCCCGGTTGACACGTGTCTTTCGGCTAAGTTAAATGGGCGCCGCATCCAATCTTATCGAGATGCCATCCGCTTCGATGCCGGACCACATCGATTAAAACGTGCCAATACTGATTCGGGGATCACAATGAACAAGACGGAATTGATCGACCATATCGCGCAGCAAGCCGATATCTCCAAGGCCGCCGCCGGCCGCGCGCTCGATGCGGTCATCGGCGGCGTGAGCGCGACGCTGAAGAAGGGCGGCACCGTGACGCTCGTCGGCTTCGGCACGTTTGCCGTCGGCAAGCGCACCGCGCGCACGGGGCGCAATCCGCGCACGGGCGATGAGATCAAGATCAAGGCCGCGAAAGTGCCGAAATTTCGCCCTGGCAAAGCGCTGAAGGATGCGCTAAACTAGCGGACTCGCTGGATACGGACCTTCGTAAAACGAAGTCTGAATCCAGCAGCAGCGCAAACCGAGTGAATTGCGGACCGGGTGCTTAGCTCAGTTGGTAGAGCGGCGCCCTTACAAGGCGTAGGTCGGGAGTTCGAGCCTCTCAGCACCCACCAGGTCACAGTTCATTGCGCGCTACCCGGAGCGGTAGTTCAGTCGGTTAGAATACCGGCCTGTCACGCCGGGGGTCGCGGGTTCGAGTCCCGTCCGCTCCGCCAGATTCGACAAAAAATCCCGTAAGCTTCACGGCTTGCGGGATTTTTGTTTTGGCGCGTGCTCGTTAAGAATGCTAATCATTGCTTCGCATCATTGAATGCTTGCTGGACGCAAACTTTCAACTGAAACATCGCCCGTTACGAAAAGGGGACGCGAGAATTTCACATCGGGCGGTGCAAATCCCGCCCGCCTTTCGCCTTTTCCTCGTCCACTGTTGTAATATCGAGCGTTTTGTTATAACCACGCAGCGCTACGCATGCTCGACTTCTTCCGTAATCACCAGCGCCTGATGATGGCTCTGCTGATCCTGATCATCGTGCCCGGTCTGGGCATGGTCGGGATTCAGGGCTTCAGCAACTATTTCGACGAAAGTTCCTACGTCGCCAGCGTGAATGGCCACAAGATCACGCGCGCCGAATTCGACAGCGCTTTCCGCCAGCAGGTGGACCGCGCCCGCTCGATGCTCGGTTCCCAATTCGACGCCAAGATGTTCGACACGCCCGAAGCGCGCGCCGCGATGGTCGATAGTCTCGTGCAGCAACGCGCGATGGCCGACGAAACGCAGCGTCTGCATTTGACCGCCTCCGACGACGCCGTGCGCCGGGCGCTGCTGAACGATCCGGTGATCTCGTCGCTCAAGAAGCCCGACGGCAGCATCGACCTCGATCGCTACAAGCAACTGCTCGCGATGCAGGGCATGACGCCCGCGCAGTACGACGAGCGCATGCGCTACACGATCGCGACCGGACAGATTCCGGGCAGCATTCAAGGCACGGCGTTCACGTCGAAGTCGCTCGCGCAAAGCCTGACCGAACTCGCGGAACAGAAGCGCTCGGTGCAGGGTCTGTCGCTGCGCGCGGCCGACTACACCGCGAAGGTCCAGCCGACCGACGCGCAACTCACCGCCTACTACGAAGCGCATCGCAACGATTTCGCGACGCCCGAAACCGCCACGATCCAGTATCTGCTGCTGTCGCCGTCGACGATCGCGGCCGCATCGAAGCCGAGCGACGCCGATCTCAAGAAGTACTACGACGACAACATCCAGCGCTATCGCACCGAAGCGCAAGTGCGCGCGAGCCACATTCTCGTGAACGCACCGAAGGACGCGAGCGCGGCCGACAAGGCGAAGGCCAAGCAGAAGGCCGAAGACCTGCTCGCGCAAGCCAAGGCGCATCCGGATCAGTTCGCGCAAATCGCGCAGAAGAACTCCGACGATCCCGGCTCTGCAGGCAAGGGCGGCGATCTCGGCTACTTCGCGCGCGGTCAGATCGCGGGCGGCAAGGCTTTCGACGACGCCGCATTCGGCCTGAAGAGGGGCGAAGTCAGCAATATCGTCGAGTCGGATTTTGGCTATCACATCATTCAGGCGACCGACGTGAAGCCTTCCGTCACGAAGCCGTTCGACGAAGTGAAGGACTCGATCGCGAAGGATTACGCGGCTCAACAGGGCACGAAGGGTTTCGCCGACGACGCGCAAGGCTTCACCGATCTCGTCTACGAGAAGGCCAAGTCGCTGCAGCCGGCCGCGGACAAGTACAAGCTGACTGTGCAGAGCGCAACGGTCGGTCCGAAGCCGAATCCGCAATTGCCGCAAGACAATCCGCTCAACAATCCGAAGTTCCTCGCGGCCGTGTTCGCGCCGGATGCCGTGAAGGACCGCAACAACACGCAGGCAATCGACGTCGGCAACAACACGCTGATCGCCGCGCGCGTCACCGACTACAAGGCCTCGACCGTTCCCGCGTTCGACGTCGTGAAGGACGACGTGCGCAAGAAGGTCGTCGCGGAAATGGCTGCGGCGATGGCGAAGAAGGAAGGCGAGGCGAAGCTCGCGGATCTGCAGAAGTCGAAGTCGACCGACGGCTTCACGTCGCCTATCACCGTCTCGCGCAATGATACGCAAGGCTTGCCGCCCGTCGCGTTGAGCGCGATCTTCAAGGCGGATGGATCGAAGCTGCCGTCGTATGTCGGCGTCGATCTCGGTGCGGAAGGCTACGCGATTTATCGTGTGAACGGCATCGAGAAGGCCGCGCCGGTCGCCGCCGATCGTCTCGCCGGCGCACAGCAGCAAGTCGCGCAGGTCTACGCGCAGGCCGACATGGAGGCGTACCTCAACTCGCTGAAGGCTCGCTCGAAGGTCAAGCTGAGCCAGGCGCCGGCACCATCGTCGAACTGATCGGCGCTGACATCATCGAAAAGCCCCGCTTCCGAAAGAAAGCGGGGCTTTTTTGCTTTGCTACGCCGCTACGAGACGGCAGCAGGATGCTTACAGGCAAGCCTGAATATCGCCGGTTGCCTGACTGCCGGCAGCGCCCGAGGCGCGGAAACCGACCCACGTACCGGAGCCCGAGCGCGCTGGCTGCACCACCGCGGCGGCGCCATTCGGCGGCTGCTCGCCGGGCACATAGACGTCGACGCCCTGATTGTTGGCGAGCGTGTTCTGCGACACGACCTGCTGCTGTGACTTTTCGGCCCACTTTTGCGCGATGCACTGCGCGACGACATTGGGCGCCTGCTTGCTCATGCCGACTTGTTGCACGTTGGCGGGCGGCTGTGCTGCACAAGCCGAGAGCGCGACGGCCAGGCCGAGGAGAGGGATAAGTTTCACGTGACCTCCTTGTAGAGTCGCTCACGAGACGAGCGGGTTATAAGAGTTACGCGAAAGTCTCAGATATCTGAATCGTGGCCGTGTTCCGCGTTGGTTCTGCAAGAGCTGTCGCGGCCAGCGTCGTCCTAATGCGACGCACTGGCGCCCAGCAAGGGTTTCAAGGTTGGCCAGACGTTTTCCAACAGCAAAGGCTGGGCCTGCACCGTCGGATGAATCTGGTCCGCCTGGAACATGGCGGGCTTGTCAGCGATGCCGGCAAGCAGGAACGGCACGAGCGGCACGTTCTTCTCCTTCGCGATGCGCTCATAGACGGCGTGGAACTTTTGCGTATAGTCCGGGCCGTAATTGGGCGGGACGTACATGCCGATGAGTAAAACCTTCGCATGCGCCGCCTGCGAGGCATCGACGATGCTGCGCAGATTCGTCTCCGTCGTCGCGAGCGGCACGCCGCGCAGCGCATCGTTCGCGCCGAGTTCGACGATCACGACCGCGGGCTTCAGGCGAGAAAGCACCGCGGTCAATCGTGCGCGCCCGCCGCTCGTGGTGTCCCCGCTGATGCTCGAATTGGCGACGCTATAATCGAAACGCTCCTTCGCAAGCTTGTCGCGCAAGAGGTTGACCCAGCCGGTGTCGCGCGGCAGGCCGTATTCGGCCGACAGGCTGTCGCCCAGCACGACGATCGCGGGCTTCGGTTGCGCTGCGGCTTGCGCATCGGCGGCATGCGCTGTCGCCGAACATGCCGCCATCAACAGGATCGCCGGCACGAGGCCGCGCAAGTTAATTTTCAGAGTGTCCATGCAAAACAATATCGAGCCGGTCATCGAAGTTCGGGGGTTAAGCAAGCGAGTGAAGGACGCAACGGGCGAGCTCACGATTCTCGATCAGATCGATCTGTCGATCGCGAAGGGCAGCAGCGTCGCGATCGTCGGTGCATCGGGCTCGGGCAAGTCGACATTGCTCGGCCTGCTCGCCGGATTGGACAGCGCGAGCGAGGGCTCGGTTCGTCTGCTCGGCAAGGAGCTGTCGACCCTGAACGAAGACGAACGGGCCGCGCTCAGAAGCGGCGCGGTCGGCTTCGTGTTTCAGTCGTTCCAGTTGATGCCGCATCTGACCGCGCTCGAAAACGTGATGCTGCCGCTCGAACTGCGCGCCGAGATGCCGCACGGCGAGATCGCGGCGCGCGCCCGCTCGCTTCTCGATCAGGTCGGTCTCGCGCAGCGCACGGGCCACTATCCGAAGCTGCTTTCCGGCGGCGAACAGCAGCGCGTCGCGCTCGCGCGTGCCTTCGTCACGCATCCGGCCGTGCTCTTCGCCGACGAACCCACGGGCAGCCTCGATGCCGCCACGGGCTACGCGATCATCGACCTGATGTTCGAGATGAACCGCCGCAACGGCGCGACGCTCGTGCTCGTCACGCACGACGCCGAACTCGCCGAGCGCTGCGACGCGACGGTGACGATCGAAGCGGGGCGGCTCGTCAACGGCATCGGCGTATAAAAAAACCCGCGACGCCGAAGCGCCGCGGGCCACCTTCTTCAACGCGCGCTTCAGCGCTTCAAAGCCTCGCGCGCACGCGCGATCAACGCGGATGTCGACGAATCGTGCTTGGCCGGATCGGCGCTCGCGGCGGTGATATCGGCCTCGACGACCTTGCCGAGAATCTTGCCGAGCTCCACGCCCCACTGATCGAACGAGTTGATGTCCCACACCGTGCCCTGCACCAGCACCTTGTGCTCGTAGAGCGCGATGAGCGCGCCGAGCGACTGGGGCGTGAGCGCGTCGAGCATGATGGTCGTCGTCGGACGGTTGCCGGGGAAGCTCAGATGCGTCGCCAGTTCCTCCTTGCCCGGACCCGCGACCTTCTTCGCTTCTTCGAGCGTGCGGCCGAGCATGAGCGCCTCGCTCTGCGCGAAGCAGTTGGCGAGCAGCTTCGCGTGATGATCGACGAGCGGATGCTCCGGCGTCAGCACGGCGATGAAGTCGATTGGAATGATCGTCGGCCCTTGATGCAGCATCTGGAAGAACGCGTGCTGGCCGTTCGTGCCAGGCTCGCCCCAGATCACGGCGGCGGTCGGGTAATCGACCATCTTGCCGTCGAGACGCGCCGACTTGCCGTTGCTCTCCATTTCGAGCTGCTGGAGATACGAAGGCAGATAGTGCAGCGCCTGCGAATACGGCGCGACGAGATCGCTCTGCGAACCGAAGAAATTGCGATACCAGATGCCGATCATGCCCATCAGCACCGGCAGGTTCTTGTCGAGCGGCGCGGTGCGGAAGTGCTCGTCCATCGCGGCCGCGCCTTGCAGCAGCGCGTCGAAATTCTGCGGACCCACCGACAGCATGATCGACAGCCCCACCGCCGACCACAGCGAGTAGCGTCCGCCGACCCAGTCCCACATCTCGAAGACGTTTTCCTTCGCGATGCCGAACTTGACCACTTCAGCCGGATTCGCCGACACGCCGACGAAATGCTTCGCGAGCTGATCTTCGGGGCAGCCGGACTTCAGGAACCAGTCGCGCATCGAATGCGCGTTCGTCATCGTTTCGAGCGTCGTGAAGGTCTTTGAGACGACGATCGCGAGCGTTTCTTCGGCGTCGACTTGCTGAAGGACGTTCCAGAGATCCGCGCCGTCGACATTCGATACGAAATGCGTGTCCAGATCCTTCGACGCCAGATGATGCAGCGCGTGCACGACCATCTTCGGCCCGAGATCCGATCCGCCGATGCCGATATTCACAACATGGCGAATGCGCTTGCCGGTATAGCCCGTCCACGAGCCGTCGCGAACCTTGTCGGCGAAGGCGGCCATCTTGGCCTTTTCCTTCTGCACCTGTTCGTGGAAGGGCGCATCCGGCGACTGCGCGCGCAGCGCGGTATGCAGCACGGCGCGATGTTCGGTGATGTTGACGATATCGCCACGGAACATCGCGTCGCGGCGTTCGGTGACTTTGGCCTGCCGCGCGACTTCGACGAGCAGCTTGAGCGTTTCGTCCTTCACGCGGTTCTTCGAAAAGTCGATGGCGAGGCCGCCGCCCGCGAAAGTGAGACGCTCGGCGCGCGTCGGTGCGGTGTCGTTCTGCGGCGCGAACCAGTCGCGCAGGCGCTCGCCGGAGATGGCATCGTAATGCGTCTGGAGCGCCGACCAGGCAGGAAGCGAGTTGAGCATCGAGTTTTGGGTCATGAGCGGTCCGTTAGTCTGAAGGTGACAGAGGAATACGTTCGTGCGATTGCGGCTCGCCTGCCTGTGCGTCGTGTCTGGTGAACGCGACTGAAGCAGATGTGAGCGGCCGCGGTTGCCCGAATCAAAAAAGAGTATAGCGACGATGCATGAACGGATGCTTGCAAAGCGTCACGGCGGCCTTGCAATGGAACGCGCGAAAACCGTCAGTTGCGCGCGTGCTCCGCGTAAAAGCGGCGGTTGATGAGACTTCGCACGACGGGCGCGAGTTCTCCGGCAGTCAATCCGGCCGGGCCGATGCCGCCGTCGCTGAGCGTCTGCGCGGCGAGGCCGTGCAGCCAGACGCCCGCGAGCGCCGCTTCGTATGCAGGGAGCTTCTGCGCGAGCAATGCTCCGATCAATCCGCCGAGCACGTCGCCGGTGCCGCCCGTGGCGAGTCCCGCGTTGCCGGTCGGATTGACGGCGACGCGGCCATCGGGCGAGGCGATCACGGTGCCGGAGCCCTTGAGCACCGCAATGGCCGCATAGCGCGCGGCGAGCTGGCGCGCGGCCGCGATGCGATCGGCCTGAACCGTTTTCGCGTCGGTTTGCAACAGACGCGCGGCTTCCAGCGGATGCGGCGTGAGGATGCACGGATCGCCCTGCGCGCCGCGCGCCGCGACGGCGGAGGCGAGCGCGTCGTCTTTCGCGATGAGATTGAGCGCGTCGGCATCGAGCAATTTCGGGACATCGAGCTTCAGCGCGTCGGTCAGCACCGTTTTGGCGCGCTCGCTCGGGCCCATGCCGCAGCCGATGGCGAGCGCGTCCATCCTGTCGAGCGCGAGGTCATCGACGTGATGCAGCATCAGCTCGGGATGCGGCGGATCGTAAGGCGGAAAGCCTTCGCCAAGAAACGCGACGTGCACCTTGCCCGCGCCGCCGTAGAGCGCCATGCGCGCGGCGAGAACCGGCGCGCCGCACATGCCGGTATCGCCGCCGACCACCGCGAGCGAGCCGAACGTGCCTTTGTGGGTCGCGTTGTCGCGTGGCGGCATGCATGCGCCGAATAGCGCGGGCGCGTTGAGCACGATCGACGGCGCCGCGCTCGCATCGACTTCCAGCGTCGAAACGAAAAGGCGTCCCGTCAGATCGCGGCCCAGCGACGTGAAATGCCCCGGCTTCGCGCCGATGAAGGTGATCGTGTCCGTTGCGCGCACGGCTTCGCCGCCGTTCACGGGCGCGCCGGTGTCGCTGTTCAGGCCGCTCGGGACGTCGAGCGCGAGCACGCGCCCCGACGCGCGCGCGCGGCGCGTCATGCGCGCGGCGATTTCCGCGAACACGCCTTCGAGCGGCCGCGTGAGACCGATGCCGAACATGCCGTCGACGAGCCAGCCGACGCCGTCGAACGAGGCGGGCGGCTTGTCGTCGATCGAGACGCCGGCCGCGCGCGCCGCGTCGAGCGCCCAGCGCGCGTCGTCGGGCTTCACTTCGACCGGCATGCACACGCGCACCGGAATGCCCGCGCGATGCAGGCGCTCGGCCATCACCAGCGCGTCGCCTCCGTTGTTGCCGGGGCCGGCCGCGAGCCACACCGGCAACGCACGCGAATCCGGATCGTGCTCCAGCGCATCGATGACGCATTGCGCGGCGGCCGCGCCCGCGCGCGCCATCAGCGTATGCGGCGGCAGCGCGGCGGCTGCGCGCGCTTCGAGCGTGCGCAGCTCGGCGAGCGTCAGAAGCGTGAGCGGATCGTCTTTGGGAGTGAAATAGGGCGAGCGGGCAGCGGTCATGGCGGCGGGCGGGAAAGCGCTTTGGAAACCCGGCGTCCGCAGCATTCGTGCCCGTCGCAGCGCGCTGCTAGAAGCGTTCGGGGCTCAGCGCGGCAAGGGTATCGGCGGGAACATCGGGCGTAACGCCGGAAACGAGATCCGCGATCACTTTAGCAGACCCGCACGCGAGGCCCCAGCCCGCCGGGCCGTGCGCGGCGTTCACGAAAAGCCGCGGATGGCGCGTCGCGCCGACGAGCGGCAGGCCGTCGGCGGTCACGAGGCGCAGCCCTTCCCACGCGCGCGCAGCGGAGACGCGCGCCGCGCCCGGAATCCAGTCGTGCGTGCCTTGGCCGAGCAGATCGAGCGCGCGGCGCGAGAGCGAGGCGTCGAGCGGCTTGTCGGCCTTGGACGCGCTCTGGAACACGCCCGCGCCGCCCACGCGCAGCCGCTGGTTGATGCGCGTCATCGTGATGCGCTTGATCGAATCGACGACCGTCAGATGCGGCGCGCGCTCCTCGTACGCGACGGGCGCGGTGAGCGTATGCACGCGCAGCGGAAAGAGCGACGACGCCGACTTGGAGCCGCCGATGAGCCCCGGCGTGCCCGTGCCCGCCGCGACGACGATGGCGTCCGCCGTGATGAGCTCGACATCGGCGCTGCGCTTTTTGCCTTCGTGGGGACCGGCGAGCTGGACGGCCGCGCGGCCATCGTCCAGACGCAGCGACGCCACCGCGCGATGCATGCGGAACTGCACGCCGCCGTCTTCGAGCACCTGCTTCAGTTGCTTGGTGAAGAGCGGACAGTTCGCGGTGCGCTCGTCGGGCAGCAGCACGCCGCCCGCGAATTCCGGGAAATCCGGCACGGAAGGCTCGATGGCGACGCATTCCTCGGGCGTCAGCAGTTGATGCGCAACGCCGCAACTTCTGAGCAGATCGATGGCCGGCTGCGCGTCTTCGAGCTCGCGCGGCTGCCTGAAGACGTGCAGCACGCCGCGGCGCTGCTCGAAATCGAGTTCCAGCCGGCTTTCGATGTCCGCGAGCACGCGCCGCGACACATCGACGAGCGGCTGCAGATGCGCGTACTGCGCCGCGAACGCCTCGGGATCGCGCAGCGTCGCGAGCTGCTTCAGAAAATCGCGCGCGGCCGAGTCGAAGCCGGTCTTGACCACCATGCCGCTTTGCTTCGAGCGGCTCGACGCCATGAACGTCGGCCCGAACCAGACATCGAGCGGCGAGGGCAGCAGCGCGCCGCCCTGGCCGTAGGTGGCGCCTTGCGCGACGGTCGCGTGGCGCTCGACCACGCACACGCGATGACCGGCCGCATGTAATTGACAGGCGGTGGCGATGCCGGCGATTCCTCCGCCGATGACGATGACATCCATGACTTTTTGTGCCCGAAGGCGCGAGATTGCAGTGCGGCGTGACGCTCGGGCACGGACGCCCGGCTGCTGCGTTGACGGTGAAACGACAGGCTGGCGGCGTGATTCGGCACGCGCCGTACCCGGAGAAAGCGCGCCATGATAGCGCCAAAATCGTTTGCGGGGGACGGCGAGCCGGGCGCTCATGTGGCCCGCGGCACGCTCGATCCCCGATGGCCGGCCCGGCGCGGACAATTTCGGGATGCGCGACGATCCGTTTCGCGTCGCCGCTGCACCGTGGCGCGCCACGCGGACGGACCGCCCCGGCCGATTTCGAGACGCTTCCGGGTTATAATCGCGGTCTTCCTTTCGCCTCACGCCGTTTAGCGTGCTCGAGTCCGAATTTGCGAATATCCGGTTTGCAAAAAGCGATCGAGCGTCGCGCGAGCGGCACACAGACGTCATCGACGCACCGTCACAATGGCCCACTTCTCGTGTTTCCCCGGCGCTTCGGCCCTCTCCGATTTCCGTCAGACCCGCCTTCTCGAAACGCTCGCCCGCATCGACGCGAACATCGTCGGCGTGCGCGGCCAGTTCCTGCATTTCGTCAACGCGTCCGAGCCGCTCACCGACGATGACAACAGCCGCATCGCCGCGCTGATGCACTACGGCGCGCCGTTCGCGGACTCGAAAGAGCGCGGTCATGTCGAGACGTTCATGGTCGTGCCGCGCTTCGGCACGGTCTCGCCGTGGGCGAGCAAGGCGACCGACATCGCGCATCACTGCGGCCTCGAGAAAGTGCGTCGCATCGAGCGCGGCGTCGAATTCTCGGTCGTCATGAAAAGCGGCTTCCTCGGCGGCAAGAAGGCGCTGTCGGACGAAGCGCGCGCGGCCGTCGCGGATGCGCTGCACGACCGCATGACGGAAAGCGTCGCGGCATCGCGCGACCAGGCGCTGCATCTCTTCGACGAACTGCCCGCGAAGCCTTTGCAGACCGTCGACATCATCGGCACGGGCCGCCGTGCGCTCGAGGCCGCGAACGCCGAGCTCGGCCTCGCGCTCGCGGAAGACGAGATCGACTATCTCGTGAACGCGTTCGAGAGCCTGAAGCGCAATCCGACCGACGTCGAACTGATGATGTTCGCGCAGGCCAACAGCGAGCATTGCCGCCACAAGATCTTCAATGGCGAATGGACCATCGACGGCGAAAAGCAGGACATGTCGCTGTTCCAGATGATCCGCAACACGGAAAAGCTGAATCACGCGGGCACGATCGTCGCGTATTCGGACAATTCGGCGATCATGGAGGGCGGCGTCGCGGAACGCTGGTTCCCGCGCGGCGCCGACGAGCAGTATCGGCGCAACGTGGAATTGACCCACACGCTGATGAAGGTCGAAACGCACAATCACCCGACCGCGATTTCCCCGTTCGCGGGCGCGGCGACGGGCTCGGGCGGCGAAATCCGCGATGAAGGCGCGACGGGCCGCGGCGCGCGTCCGAAGGCCGGTCTCGCGGGCTTCACCGTGTCGAACCTCGATCTGCCCGACGCGCGCGAAAAGTGGGAAAACGACCGCGACGCCGCCGTGCCGCTCACGCAACGCAATCCGTCCGACGAGCACGCGCCGTATGGCCGCCCGGACCGCATCGCGTCGCCGCTGCAGATCATGATCGACGGCCCGATCGGCGCTGCCGCGTTCAACAACGAATTCGGCCGCCCGAACCTCGGCGGCTATTTCCGCACCTACGAGCAGAACGTCGCGGGCCGCGTGCGCGGCTATCACAAGCCGATCATGATCGCGGGCGGCATCGGCAATATTTCGGATCAGCACACGCACAAGCTCGACCTGCCGGCCGGCACGCTCTTGATCCAGATCGGCGGGCCGGGCATGCGTATCGGCATGGGCGGTGGCGCGGCATCGTCGATGGCGACGGGCGCGAACACCGCCGAACTCGATTTCGACTCGGTCCAGCGCGGCAATCCGGAAATCCAGCGGCGCGCGCAGGAAGTCATCAATACGTGCTGGCAGTTGGGCGAGGGCAATCCGATCCTGTCGATCCACGACGTCGGCGCGGGCGGCATCTCGAACGCGTTCCCGGAGCTCGTCGATGGCGCGGGCAAGGGCGCGCGCTTCGAGTTGCGCAAGGTTCAGCTCGAGGAAAGCGGTCTGTCGCCGCGCGAAATCTGGTCGAACGAGGCGCAAGAGCGTTACGTGCTGGCGATTTCGCCCGCCGATCTGCCCGCGTTCCAGGCGATTTGCGAGCGCGAACGCTGCCCGGTGGCGGTCGTCGGCGTGGCGACGGACGAACGTCAGCTGAAGCTGATCGACGACGCCAACGAAGGCCAGGAACCCGTCGACATGCCGATGGACGTGCTGCTCGGCAAGCCGCCCAAGATGCATCGCGATGTGAAGCGTGAGAATGCGCAATTCACGCCCGTCGACGTGACGGGTCTGTCGCTGTCCGAAGTCGCTGTCGACGTGCTCAAGCATCCGACGGTCGCGAGCAAGTCGTTCCTCATCACGATCGGCGACCGTTCGGTCGGCGGCACGACCGCGCGCGACCAGTTCGTCGGTCCGTGGCAGGTGCCCGTCGCCGATTGCGCGATCACGACGATGGATTACGCGGGCTTTCGCGGCGAAGCGATGACGATGGCCGAGCGCACGCCGCTCGCCGTCATCGACGCGCCCGCGTCCGGCCGCATGGCAGTGGGCGAGGCGGTGACGAACATCGCGTCCGCGCCGATCGAATCGCTCAACAAGCTGAAGCTCTCCGCGAACTGGATGGCCGCGTGCGGCAGCGCCGGCGAAGACGCCGCGCTCTACGACACCGTTAAGGCGATCGGCATGGAACTGTGCCCGGCGCTCGGCATCAGCATTCCCGTCGGCAAGGATTCGCTGTCCATGCGCACCAAGTGGCAGGACGCACGCGGCGGCGCGCGCGAAGTGGTGTCGCCGGTGTCGCTCATCATCTCGGCGTTCGCGCCGGTCGAGGACGTGCGCCGGCATCTCACGCCGCAACTCGTCGACGATACCGACACGGTGCTGATCTCGATCGATCTCGGGCGTGGCCGCAACCGCATGGGCGGCAGCATTCTCGCGCAGGTCACGCAGCAGGTCGGCGACGCAGTGCCCGATGTCGACGATCCCGAAGACCTCAAGCGCTTCTTCGCGGCGATCCAGGCTTTGAATGCCGATGGCAAGCTGCTTGCCTATCACGACCGCTCGGACGGCGGCCTGTGGGCGACGGTCTGCGAAATGGCGTTCGCGGGGCATGTGGGCGTGTCGCTGAACATCGACATGCTGACGCTCGACGCCGATCACGAATCCGATTACGGCGACGCCAAAGACTGGGCCAAGCAGACGAGCGGCCGCCGCGACGACCGCACGATCCGCGCGCTGTTCTCGGAAGAGCTCGGCGCGGTCGTGCAGGTGCGCGCATCGGATCGCGACGCGGTGCTCGGCGCGCTGCGCGAACACGGTTTGTCGGCGTGCTCGCATGTGATCGGCAAGCCGAACCGGAGCGGCGCGGTCGAAATCTATCGCGACGCGAAGAAGATTTTCGATGCGCCGCGCGTCGAGTTGCATCGCGCGTGGAGCGAAGTGAGCTGGCGCATCGCGCGTCTGCGCGACAACCCGGCCTGCGCCGACGCCGAATACGACGCGCTGCTCGACGCCGCCGATCCTGGCATCGCGCCGGTGCTCACCTTCGATCCGGCGGAAGACGTCGCTGCGCCGTTCATCGCGACGGGCAAGCGTCCGCGTGTCGCGATCCTGCGTGAACAGGGCGTGAACTCGCATCTGGAAACGGCATACGCATTCGATCGCGCCGGCTTCGATGCACACGACGTCCACATGAGCGACCTGCTCGAAGGGCGCGCCACGCTCGCCGATTTCGCGGGCGCGGTCGCGTGCGGCGGCTTCTCGTACGGCGACGTGCTCGGCGCGGGCGAGGGCTGGGCGAAGACGATCCGCTTCAACGCGAAGCTCGCCGACATGTTCGCGGCGTTCTTCGCGCGTCCGGATACCTTCGCGCTCGGCATCTGCAACGGCTGCCAGATGATGTCGAGCCTCGCGTCGATCATCCCGGGCGCGGAAAGCTGGCCGAAGTTCACGCGCAACAAGTCGGAGCAGTTCGAGGCGCGTTTCTCGCTCGTCGAAGTGCAGAATTCGCCGTCGATCTTCTTCGCGGGCATGGAAGGCTCGCGCATTCCGGTGGCGGTCGCGCACGGCGAAGGTTTCGCTGACTTTTCGCAGCAAGGCGATCCGGCGCAGGCGCTCGTCGCGATGCGATACGTCGATCATCGCGGCAATGCGACGGAGCAGTATCCGTTCAATCCGAACGGATCGCCGCAGGGCATTACGTCCGTGACGACGCCCGATGGCCGCTTCACCGTGCTGATGCCGCACATGGAACGCGTGCATCGCAACGTGCAGATGAGCTGGACGCCCGACGACTGGACCACCGACGGCAGCCCGTGGCTGCGCGTGTTCCAGAACGCGCGACGCTTCCTCGGCTAATCGCGCATCGTCGCATGGCTGGACCGAACACCCCGAAGCTGACGCTTCGGGGTGTTTTTATTTTTGAGCCCGTTCCATAACACTGCCTTCCGGCAAATATCCCAAAATAATCAACGCGTAAGTTGCGGGTATAGTGCTTCGGCGCGTCGCGAGGCGCGTTCGACCACGGAGGAGAAATGAGGCAGTTGCCATCAAAATATTTAGGTATACGGAATTTATTGGCGATGACGATCATCGCGTCGTCGTGTCTCGTCGCGGCGTGCGGCGACAGCTCGGATTCGGGTTCGGCCAATCTCTCGCCGACGGCGCGCGCGGCGGCGCTCGGCGAGAACCTGATGGTGCGCGTGGACATCGACGGCAACGATGCCGCGAAGTCCGGCACGAACTGCGCCGATCTCGGCGCCGACTGGGCCAGTTGCGCGCGCGGCAAGCTGATTCTCGAAAACACCGGCAGCCGCAGTCTCCCGGCAGGCGGCTGGACGTTGTACGTGCACAGCATCCGGCGCATTTTGATGGTGGAACATCCGGCGTTCGCGTGGAAGCACGTCACCGGCGATCTCTACGCGCTGACGCCGCGCGCGGGCGCTTTCACGCTCGGCGCGGGCGAGCGCATCGAAGTGCCGTTCGTCGGGGAGTACTGGTATCAGCGCTACAGCGATCTGTTGCCGCGCGCGTATGTCGTGGCGGACGGCAATGCGGCGCCTGCCATCCTCAAGCACAACGATACCGACGATGAAACCCGCTACGTCGATCGCATTCCGCCGATCGCGGACGACGCAGCGGCATTCGCCGCAACGCCCGCGCAAGTGCAACGCGCACGCGCCGAAGCCGCGTTGCCATCGGCGCAGCAGACCGCCGCGCGCGCGGTGCCGGCGGTGCTGCGTTCGACGGCGGGTGAGGGCGCGACGCAGGTCGGCGGAATCGATTTGTCGGCGTCCGGTTTGACATCGTCGCAAGTGGCGGCGCTCACGTCGCGCGCGGCGACGCTCGGTCTGACTGGCGCGGCCGTGCGCGTGAGCGGGCAGATCGCCGGAGGCGCATTGCCGGCCGATATCGCGCGCGCGGGCGGTTATCGGCTGACGATCGCGCAAGACGGCGTGAAGATCGACGCCTTCGATGCGGGCGGGCTGTTCTACGGCGTGCAGACCTTGCTCTCGCTTACGCCCGCGGGCGGCGGCAGCGTGCCGGCGATGACCATCGAAGACGCGCCGCGATACACGCATCGCGGCATGCACGTCGACGTCGCGCGCAACTTCCGTCAGCCCGCCACGTTGCGCCGTCTGATCGACCAGATGAGCGCATACAAGCTCAACCGGCTACACCTGCATCTCACCGACGATGAAGGCTGGCGCATCGAAATCCCCGGTCTGCCGGAGCTGACCGAAATCGGTGCGAAGCGTTGCCACGATCTCACGGAAACGCAGTGCCTGTTGCCGCAGCTCGGCTCCGGTCCCGACAATCGCTCGGGCGGCGGCTATCTGAGCCGCGCCGAATATGTCGCGCTGCTTCGTTATGCGGCGGATCGCTTCGTCGAGATCATTCCGGAAATCGACATGCCGGGCCACGCGCGCGCCGCGGTCGTGTCGATGGAAGCGCGTTACCAGCGTCTTGCGGCGCTCGGCAACAAGGCGGCCGCGAACGCGTACCGTCTGCTCGATCCGGCCGATACATCGAACACGACGACCGTCCAGTTCTACGACCGCCGCAGTTTCCTGAATCCGTGCTCGGACGGTGCGCAGCGTTTCGCATCGAAGGTGATCGGCGAAGTCGCGTCGATGCATCGCGAAGCGGGCGCGCCGCTTTCCGTGTGGCACTTCGGCGGCGACGAGGCTAAGAACATCCTTCTCGGCGGCGGTTTCCAGCCGCTCGACGGCACCGATCCCGGCAAGGGCCGCGTGAACCTCGCGTTGCAGGACAAGCCGTGGGGACGCTCGCCGCAGTGCGCGGCGATGATCGCGTCGGGCAAGGTTGCATCCGTCGACGAACTGCCGTCGATCTTCGCGCGCCAGGTCAGCCAGATCGTGCGCGCGAACGGCATCGGCACGATGGCCGCGTGGCAGGACGGCATCAAGCACGCGAACGGTCCGCAGGATTTCGCGACGTCGAACGTGATGGTGACGATGTGGGACACGATCTTCTGGGGCGCGTCCGACACCGTGCAGACGCTCGGCAGTCAGGGCTACAAGACGGTGCTCGCGCTGCCGGATTATCTGTACTTCGACTTCCCCTATGCCTTCGATCAGCGCGAGCGCGGGTATTACTGGGGCTCGCACGCGACGGACAGCTTCAAGACGTTCTCGCTCGCGCCTGACAATCTGCCGCAGAACGCGGAGATCATGCCCGATCGCGACGGCAAACCGTTCGAAGTGACGAGCGCTGGACCGGCGCCGCGTATCGAAGGCATTCAGGGACAAGCCTGGGCGGAAGTGATGCGTACGGATCAGCAGTTCGAGTACATGGCGTATCCGCGCTTGCTTGCGCTTGCGGAACGCGCGTGGCATCGGGCCGCGTGGGAACGTCCTTACGTGCAGGGCGAGCGCTACAAGCTCGGCGACACCGACAAGGTCGACAAGGCCGCGCTCGCAGCGGACTGGGCGGGCTTCATGAGCGTGGTGCAGAACCGCGAAATGGCGAAGCTGACGCGCTCGGGCGCGGTGGTCAGGACGAAGCTGGGCGGTTGACGGCGCATGAAACGGCAAAGCCGCCCGAAGGGCGTAATGCCGTTCAGTTAGCGCTGAACGGCATTTTTGTTTGTGGAGCGAGAAGTGGTTGTAAACGGAGCGCCGGGCTGT
>NZ_JALQDN010000013.1:0-24954 GCF_023631205.1 Caballeronia sp. NCF2
GCGACCGGGTCGTCAAATCCCGCCCTAAACGGTACACCGTTCGCTATCTAAGAAAAGACCTTAACTGAACGGCATTAGCCCGAAGGGCGGCTTTGTTACCAACGAACAAGCAAGCGCGCTTACTTCACCACCGCCTTGTTCCGCAAGCCTTCCTCGAACGCCTGCAGCTTTTCCTGCTGCATTTGCTGCGCGATCTGCGCCTTCACCTGATCGAACGGCGGCGGGGCGACATCACGCGCATCGTCCAGACGGATGATGTGCCAGCCGAACTGCGTCTTCACCGGCTCGGACGTCATTTCGCCCTTCTTCAGCTTCTCCGCGGCCGCGCCGAATTCAGGCACGTAAGCCGAAGGCGAGGACCAGTCCAGATCGCCGCCGTTCTTGCCCGATCCCGGGTCCTTCGAATATTGCTTCGCGAGATCTTCGAAGCTCGCACCGGCCTTGATCTTCGCGATCAGATCCTTCGCCTGCGCTTCGTCCTCGACGAGAATGTGATGCAGATGCAGTTCCTTGCCGCCGCCGTTTTGCTTGACGAGCTCGTCATAGCGCGCCTTGATCTCGGCGTCGGTCGGCGTGTTCTTCTTAACGAAATCTTCG
Organism: Caballeronia sp. NCF2; assembly: GCF_023631205.1. Lineage (NCBI taxonomy): Bacteria > Pseudomonadati > Pseudomonadota > Betaproteobacteria > Burkholderiales > Burkholderiaceae > Caballeronia > Caballeronia sp. NCF2. The sequence continues at coordinate 598 of NZ_JALQDN010000013.1, forward strand.
ATCAGCGCGCGCAACACCACGGTCTGCTGTGCGACGGCGACCTGCGCCTTCACGTCGGGACGCGTCGCGATGCCTTCGCGCGCGGCTTCCTGCATCAGGATTTCGCGGTTGATGAGTTCCTCGCGCACCGCCTGCTGAAGCTGCGGCGAATCCTGCTGACCTTGCGCCACGAGTTGCTTCACGAGCGCATTGGCGCGCGACGTGGGAATCGGCGTGCCGTTGACGACGGCGATGTTTTGCGCAAACGCAGGAGCAGCCGCGAATGCAGCCAGCAACACCCAGACGCGGGTTTTTTTCAAAGTCATCGGAGGTTCCTAACTGAACAAACAGACGCCTTCAAAGGCGAGATTTAAGAGGCAAGGCTTAGGGTCGAACCGCGCGCGGGTTTATTCGAATTGTTCTGCGAACTCTTGCGGCGTGTAGGCCCGGATGGCGAGCGCGTGCACGCCGCGCCGCATCTCCTCGGCCAGCGCATCATACACCAGTCGATGTCGCGCCACGCGTGCCTTGCCCGCGAAGCATTCCGCGACGATCGTCACCGTGTAATGGCTGCCGGCGGCCGCGCCCGCATGGCCCGCGTGCGCGGCGCTGTCGTCGTCGATATGCACCGACTGAGGCCGCAGCGTGGCATTCAGACGCGCTTCGAGATGCGCGATCTTGTCCGCCGCCGATGCGCTCGTGAAATCGAACGATGCGCTCATTGCCCGTCCTCCTTCATGTATTTAGCAAGCCAGAAGCTTTGCGCGACGATGAACAGGACGAGACAGCCCGTCGCGCCGAAGAGCTTGAAGTTCACCCACTGATCCGTCGTGAAGTTATACGCGACGAAAAGATTGACGATGCCGAGCAGCGCGAAAAACACCGCCCACGCGACATTCAACTGGCCCCATACGCGATGCGGCAACACGATCTGCTTGCCCATCATCGCTTCGATGAGATTCTTTCTGAAGCCGATCTGCGCGACGATCAGCGCGAACGCGAAGAGCCAGTAGAGCGCCGTCGGCTTCCATTTGATGAAGGTATCGTTGTGCAGCACGAGCGTCGCGCCGCCGAACACGACGACCACGCCGAGACTGACCCACAGCATCGGATCGACCTTGCGATGCCGAAACGCGACCCAGGCGATCTGCACGAGCGTCGCCGCGATCGCGACCGCCGTCGCGGTATAGATGCCCCAGACCTTGAATGCGACGAAAAAGAGAATGATCGGAAACAGATCGAACAGAAATTTCATTGGCGTGCGGACGTGATGGGCATCGGATGGATGCGAGGCGCGCGAGAAAAAAGCGCCCGCGAGAAGCGGCGGGCGCCGGTACGACGAAATGGACGGGCTCGCGCTTACTTGGGTTCGAATTGTAGCGCAGCCGAGTTGATGCAATACCGCAGGCCGGTCGGCGCGGGGCCGTCCTCGAAGACGTGGCCGAGATGCGCGCCGCAGTTCTTGCACACGACTTCGATGCGAAGCATGCCGTGTGAGCGGTCGGTCTTCTCCTGGATCACTTCGCCGTTGATCGGCTTGAAGTAGCTCGGCCACCCGCAGCCGGCGTCGAACTTCGTGTCCGATTCGAACAGCGGCGTGCCGCAGCACACGCAGTCATAGACGCCGCGCTCCTTGTGATCCCAGTATTTGCCCGTGAAGGGGCGCTCGGTCGCGGCGTGGCGCGTGACCTGGTACTGCATGTCGTCGAGTTCGCGGCGATACTCGGCGTCGTCCTTTTGCAGCGGATAGCTCGTCGGGGTGGCGTCGTGGCTCATCTGTCGTTCCTTTGATCTGGCCGGGAAGGCCTGGTATATGAGGGCGATCCTACGAAGAACAACTGACTTCGAGATCGCTCGCCCAGTCGGGCGGCAGGCCCGCGTAGGCTTCGTATTCGGGCTGTTCGTCGTATGGATGGCGCAGCACGTCCAGAAGACGCGCCACTTCCGAAAAATCCTTTTCCGCCGCGCGCCGGATGGCGTTTTCCGCCAGATGATTGCGCAGCACGTACTTCGGATTCACGCGATTCATCGCCGCGGCGCGCTCGGCGTCGTCGCGCGGCTCGTGGGCGAGGCGCTCGCGATACTGCGCGGCCCACGCATCGAATGCGGCGCGATCGAGGAACAGATCGCGCACGGGCGCGTCGCGGCTCGCGTCGGATTTCGAGAGCTTCGACAGGTTCCGGAACGTCAGCGTGAAGTCCGCGCGATTCGCATGCATGATTTCGAAGAGACCGTTGGCGAGCTTGTCGTCGCCTTCGCGCTCGATATCGAGGCCGAGCTTCGCGCGCATCTTCGCGACGAGCGCCGGCCCGAAGCGATCCTTGTAGCGCTCCATCACCTTTTGCGCCTCTTCCACCACGCGCTCGGCGCGGCCCTCCTCGGGCAGATTCGCGCCGAAGAGCGGCACGAGCGCCTGCGCGAGACAGAAGAGATTCCAGTACGCGACCTGCGGCTGGCGCCCATACGAATAGCGTCCTTGCGTATCCGAATGATTGCAGACGTGATGCGCGTTGAAGGCATCCATGAAGCCGAACGGACCGTAATCGATCGTGAGGCCGAGGATCGACATGTTGTCGGTATTCATCACGCCGTGGCAGAAGCCGACGCCTTGCCACTCCGCCATCAGATCGGCGGTGGAGCGCACGGCTTCGTCGAGCAGCGCGAGATACGGATCGTCGGCATCCCTGCAATGCGGATAGAACCGGTCGATGACGTGATCGGCGAGCGTCTTCAGCTCGTCGATGCGATCGTTCGAATAGAAATGCTCGAAGTGGCCGAAGCGCACGAAGCTCGGCGACACGCGCGTGACGATCGCCGCCGTTTCGACGATCTCGCGCCGCACCGGCAAGTCCGAGCCGATGACGGTGAGCGCGCGCGTCGTCGGGATGCCGAGATGATGCATTGCTTCCGAGCACAGAAACTCGCGGATCGACGACCGCAGCACCGCGCGGCCATCGCCCATGCGCGAATAGGGCGTGCGGCCCGCGCCCTTCAGTTGCACTTCGAGACGCGCGCCGTCGTGCTCCGCTTCGCCTAGCGTGAGCGCGCGGCCATCGCCCAGTTGTCCCGCCCACACGCCGAACTGATGCCCCGAATAGACGGCGGCATAGGGCAGGGCATCGGCTGGCCAGTCGCGCGTCGGATTGCCGGCGAAGAAGGCGGCGAACGCGTCTTTCTCAGGGCCGGTGGCGACTTGCGGATCGAATCCGAGCGTTTCGGCCATCTCGCGCGACATCCCGACGAGATACGGATCGGGAACGGGCGCGGCAGGAAGACGGGTGAGAAAAGCGGTGCCGAGCGCGGCGAAGGAGCCCGGCTCGCCGACCCGGATCGCGCTGGCGATTTCGTTCACGGAACGCGCGTCGGCGGGCGTCTCGTCGCGCGCCGCGCGCACGGCATTGCTTGGGGAAAACGACATGTTGAGCGCCTCTGAGTTAAACGATATTGTAATTCCGCGCCCGCGGGCCTGCAGAGCGCGGCCCGGCCATCCGATCAGCATTCGCCAGATTCGAGGACTTCGCCTATGACGTCGCCGCTCTACGGGCAGATGATGGACATACCGCTGCTCGCGTCGTCCCTGCTGTCTCATGCCTCACGCCACTTCGGCGACAACGAGATCGTGTCGCGGCGCATCGAAGGCGATATCCACCGCTACACCTACCGCGATTGCGAGAAGCGCGCGAAACAACTGGCGCAGGCGCTGACCGCGCTCGGCGTCGAGCAGGGCGAGCGCATCGGCACGCTCGCGTGGAACGGCTACAGACATCTCGAATGCTATTACGGCATCAGCGGCATGGGCGCCGTGTGTCACACGATCAACCCGCGTCTCTTTCCCGATCAGATCGCGTTCATCATCGATCATGCGGACGATTCGTATGTCTGCTTCGACATGACTTTCGGTCCGCTCGTCGAACTGATCGCGCCGCAGTGCCCGAACGTGAAGGGCTGGATCGCGCTCGGCGATGCCGCGTGCATCGCCGAACATCTGTCGAACATGAGCGTGCCGGTGATGAGCTACGAAAGCCTCATCGGCGAGCACGACGGCGACTACGCATGGCCGATGCTCGATGAGCGTCAGGCATCGTTTCTCTGCTACACGTCGGGCACGACGGGCAATCCGAAAGGCGCGCTGTATTCGCATCGCTCGACGGTGCTGCACGCGTACGGCGCGGCGTTGCCGGACGCGATGGGCGCATCGTCGAGCGATGCGATCCTTCCCGTCGTGCCGATGTTCCACGTCAACGCGTGGGGCATTCCGCACGCGGGGCCGCTCGTCGGCGCGAAGCTCGTCTTTCCCGGCAAGGATCTGGACGGCAAGTCGCTCTACGAATTGATGGAAGCCGAAGGCGTCACCTATTCCGCCGGCGTGCCGACGGTGTGGATGAGCCTGCTCACGTACATGAAGCAGCAGAACGTGCGTTTCTCGACGTTGAAGCGCACGGTGATCGGCGGCTCGGCGTGTCCGCCCGCGATGCTGCGCATCTTCGAGGAAGAGTACGGCGTGCAAGTGATCCACGCGTGGGGCATGACGGAGATGTCGCCGCTCGGCACCTTGTCGCGCCTCAGTTTCAGGCAGAAGCAGCGTCCGCTCGACGAGCAGCGCCGCTCGCTGGAAAAGCAGGGCCACGCGCTCTTTGGCGTGGACATGAAAGTCGTCGGCGACGACGGCACCGAACTGCCGTGGGACGGCAAATCGTTCGGCGATCTCCATGTGCGCGGGCCGTGGGTCATCGATCGGTATTTTCGCCGGGACGATTCTCCGCTCGTCGACGGCTGGTTCCCGACCGGCGATGTCGCGACCATCGATGAAGACGGGTTCATGCAGATCACCGATCGCAGCAAGGACGTGATCAAGTCCGGCGGCGAATGGATCAGCTCCATCGATCTGGAGAACATCGCGGTGTCGCATCCGCAGGTGGCGGAAGCGGCGTGCATCGCGTGCTCGCATCCGAAGTGGACCGAGCGGCCGCTGATCGTCGCGGTGCTGAAGCCGGGCGCGACCGTCACGCGCGAGGAACTGCTCGCGCATTTCGAGGGCAAGGTCGCGAAGTGGTGGATTCCGGACGATGTCGTGTTCGCCGAGGAACTGCCGCACACCGCGACGGGCAAGCTGCAGAAAGTGCGCCTGCGCGAGCAGTTTCGCGATTACGTGTTGCCCAACGCCGCGGAGAATCCGGTCTAGCTTTTTCTTGCGTCATCGAAAGCCCCGGCTCGCGGTGCGCGCGCCGGGGCTTCGTGCATTTCTGGCGATCGATTGGCGCGAAACGCGTCGTTTGAACGATCGTGCTTTTTTGTGTATTCTGCCCCGATCGCCCACAATCGATCTCATATCCGGTCGACAGGAGACACGTTCATGGCAGTGGACTACACGATCCGCGACGGCGTCGCCGTCATTACGCTCGACAATCCGCCGGTCAACGGTCTCGGGCATTCGACGCGGCTCGGCATCGTCGAAGGTGTCGAGCGCGCGAACGACGATGCCGACGTGCGCGCCATCGTCATCATCGGCGCGGGCAAGGCGTTCTCGGGCGGCGCGGACATCACCGAATTCAACACGCCGAAAGCCACGCAGGAACCGACGCTCATGACCGTCATCGCGACGCTCGAAGCGAGCGCGAACCCCGTAGTCGCGGCGATTCACGCCGTCGCGATGGGCGGCGGTCTGGAACTCGCGCTCGGCGCGCATTACCGCGTCGCCGTGCCCGGTGCTCAGATCGCGCTGCCGGAAGTGAAGCTCGGGCTTTTGCCGGGCGCGGGCGGCACGCAGCGTCTGCCGCGCGTGGTCGGGCTGGAAACGGCGCTGAACATGATCGTGTCGGGCGCGCCGGTGCCCTCAGAAAAGCTCGCGCAAACCGCGCTTTTCGATGAACTCGCCGACGGCGATCTGCTGGAAAGCGCGTTGTCGTTCGCACGGCGGGCCGCCGATCGCGGCGGTCCGCATCCGAAAGTCCGCGATCGCCAGATCGAGCATCCGAACGCCGAGGGTTTCATCCAGTTCGCGCGCAACAGTGTCGCGGGAGTCGCGAAGCATTTCCCGGCGCCGCACAAGTGCATCGATGCAATCGAAAAAGGCGTGAAGGAAGGTTTCGAGCGCGGTCTCGCCTTCGAGCGCGAATGCTTTCTCGCGCTCGTGCAGACGCCCGAAAGCCGCGCGTTGCGGCATGCGTTCTTCGGCGAACGCGCGGCTGCCAAGATCGCCGATGTCCCGTCGAACACGCCCGTGAGGAAGATCGAGCGCATCGGCGTGATCGGCGCGGGCACGATGGGCGGCGGCATCGCGATGAACTTTCTCAACGCCGGCCTGCCCGTCGTGCTGCTCGAAACGAAGCAGGACGCGCTCGATCGCGGCATCGCGACGATCCGGCGCAACTACGAGGCGCAGGTCAAGAAGGGCAAGCTCACGCAGGAAAAGGTCGAAGAGCGCATGGCGCTCATCGCGCCGACGCTTGCCTTTGGCGATCTGGCCCAGGCCGATCTGATCGTCGAAGCCGTGTTCGAAGACTTGAGCGTGAAGGAACAGGTCTTCCGTCAGCTCGACGAAATCGCAAAGTCCGGCGCGATCCTCGCATCGAATACATCGACGTTGAATCTCGACACGATCGCCTCGTTCACGAAGCGTCCCGGCGACGTGATCGGCATGCACTTCTTCAGCCCCGCGAACGTGATGAAGCTGCTCGAAGTCGTGCGCGGCGCGAAGACCGAAAAGGACGTGCTCGCAACGGTCATGCAGCTCGCGAAGAAAATCATAAAGACGGCGGTGGTGTCGGGCGTATGCGACGGCTTCATCGGCAACCGGATGATCGAGCAGTACATCCGCCAAGCGCTCTTCATGCTGGAGGAAGGCGCGCTGCCGGCGCAGATCGATCGCGCGATCGAAAACTTCGGCTTCGCGATGGGGCCCTTTCGCATGAGCGATCTCGCGGGCAACGACATCGGCTGGGCGATCAGAAAGCGGCGTTATCGGGAGCAGCCGGAGCTGCATTATTCGCGCGTCGCGGATCGTCTGTGCGAGATGGGCCGCTTCGGCCAGAAGACCGGCGCGGGCTGGTACGACTATCAGCCGGGCAAGCGCGACGCGCTGCCGTCGAACGTGGTCGATGACATGATCGTCGCGTATTCGAAGGAACGCGGCGTCGAGCGGCGCAAGATCCGCGATGAAGAGATCGTCGAGCGTCTCGTGCTTTCGCTCGTGAACGAAGGCGCGAAGATTCTCGAGGAAGGCATCGCGGGCAAGGCGTCGGACATCGACATGGTTTATCTGACGGGCTACGGCTTTCCGCTCTGGCGCGGCGGCCCGATGCTGTATGCGGACACCATCGGCCTCTACAAGGTGGAACGCGCGATGCGCAAATACGCGAAGCAGCCCAACGGCTACGCGTGGCAACCCGCCGCGCGCGTCACCGAACTCGCGCAATCGAATGGACGCTTCAATGGCTGATATCAAACCTGTCGAAGACGTGTTCCTCGCCGTGGACGTGCAGTACGACTTCATGCCGGGCGGCGCGCTTGCCGTCGCACACGGCGATGAAGTCGTGCCGGTCATCAATCGGCTTGCGCGCGCGTTCCCGCATGTCGTGCTGACGCAGGACTGGCATCCGCGCTCGCATGTGTCGTTCGCGGCGAATCACGAGGGCCGCGCGCCATTCGAGACGATGACCTTGCCTTACGGCGAACAGGTGCTGTGGCCGGTGCATTGCGTGCAGGACACGCGAGGCGCGGCGCTGCATCGCGATCTGCATGTGCCGCACGCGCGGCTCGTGATTCGCAAGGGGCATCACGAACACGTCGACAGCTATTCGGCGTTTCTCGAAGCGGACCGTTCGACACCGACCGGTCTCGAAGGCTATCTGCGCAACGTCGGCGCAAGACGCGTGTGGCTCGCCGGACTGGCGACGGACTATTGCGTCGCGTGGTCCGCGCTCGATGCGCGTGCGGCGGGCTTCGACGTCATCGTGATCGAGGACGCGTGCCGCGCGATCGATCTGAACGGCTCGCTCGACCGAGCATGGAACGACATGCGCGATGCGGGCGTGCAACGCGTGAGCTCGGACGAAATTCTCAAAGCGGGGGCAACGACATGACCGATGCAGTCATCGTATCGACGGCGCGCACCGCGCTCGCCAAATCGTGGCGCGGCGCGCTCAACATGACGCACGGCGCGACGCTCGGCGGCCATGTGACGAAGGCGGTCGTCGAACGCGCGGGCATCGATCCGGCGCGCGTCGAGGACGTCATCATGGGCTGCGCGAATCCGGAAGGCGCGACGGGCGCGAACATCGCGCGGCAGATCGCGTTGCGCGCGGGCTTGCCGGTTTCCGTCCCCGGCATGACGGTGAACCGCTTCTGCTCGTCGGGCTTGCAGACGATCGCGCTTGCCGCGCAGCGCGTGATGACGGGCGAGGGCGATGTGTTCGTCGCGGGCGGCGTCGAATCGATCTCGTGCGTGCAGAACGAGCTGAACCGTCACATGCCGACCGAAGGCTGGCTCAGGCAACACAAGCCCGAAATCTACTGGTCGATGTTGCAGACCGCCGAGAACGTCGCGAAGCGCTACGAGATAGCGAAAGAGCGGCAGGACGAATACGGCGTGCGCTCGCAGCAGCGCGCGGCGGCGGCGCGGGCGGCGGGCAAGTTCGACGATGAAATCGTGCCGATCACCGTGCTTGCCGGCATCGCCGATCAAGCGACGGGGCGCATGTTCACGCAAGAAGTGACGCTCGCCGCCGACGAAGGCATCCGCGCCGATACGACGCTCGAAGGCGTGTCGAAGATTCGCACCGCGCTGCCTGGCGGCGTCATCACGGCGGGCAACGCGAGCCAGTTCTCGGATGGCGCGTCGGCGTGCGTCGTGATGAGCGCGACGCTCGCCGAGAAGGAAGGTCTCGCGCCGCTCGGCATTTTTCGCGGCTTCGCGGTCGCGGGCTGCGAGCCGGACGAAATGGGCATCGGTCCGGTGTTCGCCGTGCCGAAGCTTTTGAAGCGCGCGGGCCTGTCCGTCGACGATATCGGCTTGTGGGAGCTGAACGAAGCGTTCGCCGTGCAAGTGCTCTATTGCCGCGACCGGCTCGGCATTCCCGACGAGCGCCTGAACGTGAACGGCGGCGCGATCGCGGTTGGGCATCCGTACGGCGTGTCGGGCGCGCGCCTGACGGGTCACGCGCTCATCGAAGGCAAGCGGCGTGGCGCGAAGTTCGTCGTGGTCACGATGTGCATCGGCGGCGGACAGGGCGCGGCGGGCCTTTTCGAAATCGTGTGAGCATTTGCGGCCCGGCGATTTTTGCTACGCTTCGAGATTCGTTCGATAACAGGAGTCGCCGTGCTACGTCACATCGTTATGTGGAAGCTGAAGGAAAACGCCGAGGGCGCGAGCCGCGCCGAAAACGCGCAGAAGCTGAAGGCGAAGCTCGAAACCTGCCGCAGCATCGTGAAAGGGCAAGGGCATTTCGAAGTCGGCACCGCGCAGCCGGGTTTCGATTGCACCTATGACGTGGTGCTCGTGTCCGACTTCGACGACAAGGCGGCGCTCGAAACGTATCAGGTGCATCCGAAACATCAGGCGCTGAAGGACTTCGTCGCGGCGATCCGCGAAGCGCGTCAATGCGTCGACTACGAAGTGTGAGCGCGATGTCCTCTTCCGATCAACCTGCAAGCAACGGCGTCGCGCTCGAGAGCCCGTTCATCGATACGCTCGGCGTCGAGCTCGTCAAGGCGCAGGACGGCGAAAGCGAAGTGCGGCTGCCGCTTCGCGACGAACACCTGAACACCTGGGGCATCGCGCACGGCGGCGTCACGATGACGATGCTCGACGCATCGCTGGCGCTCGCCGCACGCAGCGTCGCGGGCGATGGCATCGGCGTCGTCACCGTCGAGATGAAGGTCAATTTCATGCAGCCCGGGCGCGGCGAATTGCGCGGTTACGGCCGCGTGTTGCATCGCTCGACGACGATGGCTTATTGCGAAGGCGAGATTCGCGACAGCGAAGGCCACTTCGTCGCAAAGGCGCTCGGCACGTTCAAGTACATGAAGCGGCTCGCGGTCGGGCGCGACATCGTCCGGCAGAAGATGCGGTCCGATCCGAAGGCGACGCCCGGTCCGAGCGACGCCTGAACACCATTCGAGCGAAGGAGGTTCAGCATGGCAGACGCACAGATCAACCGACAAATCCTGCTCGTGTCGCGTCCGCAAGGCGAGGCGTCGGTGTCGAATTTCAGGCTCGTCGAGACGCCGCTTGCGCCGCTGAAGGACGGCGAAGTGCGCGTGCGCAATCACTATCTGTCGCTCGATCCGTACATGCGCGGCCGCATGGACGACGCGAAGTCGTACGCCGCGCCGCAACCGCTCGATGAAGTGATGATCGGCGGCACCGTGGGCGTCGTGAGCGAATCGCGCAATCCGGCGTTCAAGGCGGGCGATAGCGTCGTCGGCATGTTCGGCTGGCAGGAATACGGCACATCCGATGGCACCGGCCTGAACAAGGTCGATGCCTCGCGCGTGCCGCTTTCCGCGTATCTCGGCGCGGTCGGCATGCCGGGCGTCACGGCGTGGTACGGACTGAACCGCATCATCGAGCCGAAGGCGGGCGAGACGGTCGTCGTGTCGGCGGCGAGCGGCGCGGTGGGCAGCGTCGTCGGGCAACTGGCGAAGGCGGCGGGCTGCCGCGTGGTCGGCATCGCGGGCGGCGCGGACAAGTGCCGCTATGTCGTCGAGACGCTCGGCTTCGATGCGTGCGTCGATTACAAGGCGGGCAAGCTGCACGAAGATCTGAAAGCCGCGACGCCCGATGGCATCGACGGCTACTTCGAGAACGTCGGCGGCGACGTGCTCAATGCCGTGCTCGCGCGCATGAACGCGTTCGGGCGCATCGCCGTATGCGGGATGATCTCCGGTTACGACGGCAAGCCGACGCAATTGGACGCGCCGCGGCTGATCCTCACGCAGCGGTTGAAGCTGCAGGGCTTCATCGTCTCCGAACATCTCGATGTCTGGCCGCAGGCGCTGAACGAACTCGGCGAGCGTGTCGCGACGAAGAAGCTGCATTTTCGCCAGAGCATCGCCGAAGGGCTCCAGAATGCGGCTGAGGCATTTCTCGGCCTCTTGCGCGGCAAGAACTTCGGCAAGCAACTGGTGAAACTCGTGTGATGGATCGCTTCGAAGGCAAGGTCGCCGTCATCACGGGCGCGGGCAGCGGATTCGGGCGCGAGTTCGCGAAGAAGGGCGCGGCGCTCGGCATGAAGCTCGTGCTCGCCGATCTCGACACCGCCGGGCTCGCCGCGACTGTCGATGCGCTACGCGCGGCGGGCGGGGACGCGATCGGCATCACGACGGACGTATCCGACGCCGCTCAGGTGCACGCGCTCGCGCAGGCATCGCTCGACACTTACGGCGGCGTGCACATGCTCTTCAACAACGCGGGCGTCGGCGCGGGCGGCTTCGTGTGGGAGAACAGCGCGAACGACTGGCAATGGGTCTTCGGCGTGAACGTGATGGGCGTCGCGAACGGCCTGCGCGCGTTCGTGCCGATCATGCTCGAACAGAACGAGCCGGCGCATATCGTCAATACGGCGTCGGTGGCGGGCCTGCTCGCCGCGCCCGCGATGGGCGTCTACAACGCATCGAAGCACGCGGTCGTCGCGCTGACCGAGACGCTGCATCACGATTTGCGGCTGGCGGGCGCGTCGATGATCGGCGTGTCGCTGCTGTGTCCGGCGTTCGTGCCGACTGGCATCGCGGATGCCGAGCGCTCGCGCCCCGACGCGCTCGCCAACGACGCGCCGTACACCGCCTCGCAAAAGCTCGCGGCGCGGCAACTCACGCGGGCGGTAGAGGGCGGGAAGCTGTCGGCGCGCGACATCGCCGATTTGACGTTCGATGCGGTGCGCGAAGGGCGCTTCTATGTCATCACGCATCCGGCCATCATGCCGTCGGTGCAACTGCGGCTCGACGATATCGCGCAACTGCGCAACCCGACCGATCCGATGTCCCTGAAACGTCCGCGTTGATGTGCACGGTTCGTGGCATGATCGTGTCCCTTTGACGCTCTTTCCGCCGATGCCGCTCAATCCAAAGATCGCGCAAATTCTGGAGATGGTCGCGCGCGCGAATCGACCGCCGTATCACACGCTCACGCCGAAAGAGGCGCGCGCAGCCTACGCGATGAGCGCCCAGATTCTCGATATCGCGCCATTGCCGGTGCACGCCATCGAGGATCTGCGGATTCCCGTGCGCGATGGCGCAACGATCGGCGTGCGCGTCTATCATCCGATCGAGCCGAGCTGGGCGCAGCCTTCTCCGGGGCTTCTTTATTTTCACGGCGGCGGCTTCACCGTCGGCAGCGTGGCGACGCACGACGCGCTGTGCCGCAAGCTCGCGCACGATGCGCAATGCGCGGTCGTATCGGTCGATTACCGGCTTGCGCCGGAGCACAAGTTTCCCGTCGCCGTGACCGATGCCTTCGATGCGCTGCAATGGCTGGCGCGGGAGGCTCCGACGCTCGGCATCGATCCGGCGCGGCTCGCGGTTGGCGGGGACAGCGCGGGCGGCACGCTCGCGATCGTGTGCGCGGTGCTCGCGCGCGATGCGGGCATCGACCTGAAACTGCAATTGCTGATCTACCCGGGCACGAGCGCGTGGCAAAAGAGCGATTCCCATGCGCGCCTCGCGGACGGGTATCTGCTCTCAGGCGAAACGATTCAGTGGTTTTTCGCGCAGTATCTGCGTGATGATCGCGATCGCGACGATTGGCGTTTCGCGCCGCTCGATGCGGCGCGCGGTACGCCGGATTTCGCGGGCGTCGCGCCGGCGTGGATCGCGGCGGCGGACTACGACCCGCTACACGACGAAGACACTGCGTTCGCGGCGAAACTCGAAGACGCGCGTGTGCCGGTCACGCTCAAGCGCTACGAAGGCATGATTCACGAATTCTTCAAGATGGGCGGTTTCGTGCCGGAAGTAGCGGCGGCGCACGCGGATGCGGTGAGGGCGTTGCGGGAGGCGTTCGGGACGCTGTAGAAGCCGGCTCACCCATGATTAGAATCCGAATTATCGGCCCATGACCAGGAAAACGCCTCGCTCCTTCATCTATCTCGGCGCGCTGTTCATCTTGCTTCTCGTCGCCACATTGAATGTGTACAACCTCAATGAAGCATACGGCGACGGTCCGCCGTACTACGCGCGCACGACGAACATGGACAAGTGGACCGATCCTCTTCCCGCGCTCGTTGCGGTCGATGCCATTGCCGTCGTGCTGATCGCTGCGATCCTGTATCTCACACGAAGGAAACGCTGATCAACCGATCTCAAACGAAAAAGCCCGCTCAAACGCCCCCGGCCTCACGACGCGATGCGAGCCGTCATCGTCGCTGCGTTCCTTGATTTCCAGCGCTAACCCGAGCGCCGCCGGATTCACGCGCAAGGCCGTCGTGCTGCGCGTGCCGTAATCGGCCGTTTCGATGAACGCCGCCGACAGCACGCGCTCCCGCTCGATCGAAATCCCCGTCGATGGCAGATGTTCGTCGTTCGCGATGCGCGGGTCGCGCAACGTCTCGATGAGCACATCGAGCGACGGGCGTTCATCGGCGTGAATCAGATCGCACAGCGCCTCCCGCTGCGCGACGAGCTTCGGCCACGGCGTATTCAACAGGCTGTTCGACAAACCGTGCACGCCTGCATCGAGCAAAGCGGGCGGCGCGTCGGCACGATTGCCGTACCAGCCGAGTTCGCGCCGCAAGAAGTCGCCGCAAAGCAGATTGAACCCGTTATACCGATGCCCTTCGCGCGCCACGCCCTGCAGATAGTCGAGCGGCGCCATGCGCTCGCCCGCGAGAAAAGCGCTCACGAGCGTGCCGCGCGTCGGCGCATTCGGCTGCATGTCGCCCGGCGCGCGATAGTTGGTCAGCGCCGCGAAGCGCCCGTCGCGCGATACGCCGAGCCACGTCCCGCCGCCCGTCAGATCGCGGCCGGCGAGCACGTCTGGCGCGTCTTGCCACCAGTGCATCGGTTCGGCGTCGCGGCGAAAGAATTCATCGCGATTGGCGGAAAGCGTCAGCAATGCGCGGCCGTTTTCCTGCGACGCCGCGGGTTGCCAGTCGAAGACGATCAGACACATGCGCGCTCGACCTCAGGCGTCGGCCGGAAACGCGTAGGGCAGCGGCACGAAAGTGAGCGCGGGACCATCGGCGGAACCGACATGCACCGAGCCATTGTCAAGCGCCGCGAGCTTGATCTCGACGAGACAATCGACGCCGCCATGCTCCGCGGGCGCGACGTTGACGACGAGTCCGCACGGCTGGCCGGGATCGTCCGAATGAAAGAGCTCCGCGCCGGGCGTCGCGCTCTCGACGTGCGCGAGCGCCGTGCGCCGCTTGATCGTGCCGCGATACTGGCTGCGCGCGACGATCTCCTGCCCGGGATAGCAGCCCTTCTTGAAGTTCACCGCGCCGAGCACGTCGAAGTTGACCATTTGCGGGACGAACTGCTCGACCGTCGCGTGCGTGATGCGCGGCTCGCCCGCGTGGATGTCGAGCCAGTCCCACATCTGCTCGGGCACGCGCTTGAGTTTTTCATCGAGTTTCGCGAGTTGCGCCTCGACATCGGCTTTCGGGCCGACCCACAGGAAGCGCGGCCGATGCGCCGCGTCCGGCACGCGGATCAGCGAACCGTGCGGGCCTTCGACCTTGACGTGCACGCCGTCGGGCAGCGCATCGAAAATGCCGGAGAGCGCCGCGCGCACGTCGCCCGCGAAGCCGACGGCGGCCACTTCGGGCGTCGCGTCGGTGAGCTTCGCCTTCGCGCGCAGCACGAACATCGACAGGCGTTTCTGCACGGCCGCCTGCACGTCGTGTGCGATCAGGAGACGCACGGCGTCGGCGGTGCGCCACATCAGGAACGAGCCGAGGAGCCGGCCCTTGGCCGAGCAGTAGCCCGCGAGACGCGCGGTCGACGCGTCGAGATGCTGGACGTCGTTCGTAAGCTGACTGTGCAGGAACGAGGCGGCGTCCTCGCCCTTGACGCCGATCACGCCGAACTGGGTGAGCGGCATGTATGCGCCGGCGGTCTTGACGGAATCGAAGTCTGAAGCGGCGAGAGCGATGGTCTGGGAATTCATGAGTCGGCGGGCTGTCAATCCTATCGTTTGGGCGCGGGCCCGGGAATGCGGCTCTGGCGCAGGCGGCAAGTTATTATATTGGTCTTATCTCAAGCGTGTTTCGCATGTCCTTTCTGAAGAAATGCGTCGTGGCAGCGGTGCTCGCCGCCGTGCTCGCGGCAGCCGTCGCGGGCGGCGTGTACTGGTGGGCCAACCGGCCCATGGAATTGCCGACGCCCGAACTCGACGTCACCATCAAGCCCCACAGCAGCCTGCGCAGCGTGAGCGCCCAGTTGAACCGCGGGGGCGTGCCCGTCGAGCCCGAGCTTTTCGTGCTGATGACGCGCGTGCTCGGCCTGTCCGCGCAACTGAAATCGGGCAATTACGCATTCAAGACCGGCATCACGCCTTATGAGGTGCTGGAGAAGATCGCGCGCGGCGACGTCAACGAATATGTCGCGACCGTCATCGAAGGCTGGACGCTGCAGAAAATGCGCGGCGAGCTCGACAGCAATCCCGCGCTCAAGCACGACACCGTCGGCATGACCGACACCGACCTGCTGCGCGCGATTGGCGCGGCCGAAGTCGACAAGGCGTCCGCCGAGGGCCTGTTCTTCCCCGACACCTATCTGTTCGACAAAGGCACGAGCGATCTCGCCGTCTACAAACGCGCGTATCGGCTGATGCAGGCGCGCCTCACGGAAGCGTGGAACACGCGCGCACCGAATCTGCCTTACAAGACGCCTTATGAAGCGCTCGTGATGGCGTCCATCGTCGAGAAGGAGACGGGGCGCGCTGCGGACCGGCCGCTCGTCGCGGCGGTGTTCGCGAACCGGCTGCGCATCGGCATGCCGCTACAGACGGACCCGAGCGTGATCTACGGCTTAGGCCCGGCCTACGGCGGCAAGCTGAAGAAAAAGGACCTGCAGACGGACACTCCGTACAATACCTACACGCGCATGGGCCTGCCGCCGACGCCGATCGCGCTGCCCGGCGTGGCCGCACTGAACGCCACGCTCAATCCCGCCTCGAGCAACGCGCTGTATTTCGTGTCGCGCGGCGACGGCAGCAGCATCTTTTCCGACAATCTCGGCGACCACAACAAGGCCGTCGACAAATACATCCGGGGTCAATGAATGGCGCGCGGCAAGTTCATCACGTTCGAAGGCATCGACGGCGCGGGCAAGACCACGCATCTGGACTGGTTCCGCGAACGGCTCGAAGCCAAAGTGGAACCGGGCGGGCATCGTGTCGTCATGACGCGCGAGCCGGGCGGCACGCCGCTCGGTGAAACCCTGCGCGGCATCCTGCTGAATCAGCCGATGGACCTCGAAACCGAAGCGCTGCTCATGTTCGCCGCGCGCCGCGAGCATCTGGCGCAGGTGATCGAACCGGCGCTGTCGCGCGGCGACTGGGTGCTGTCGGACCGTTTCACCGACGCCACGTTCGCGTATCAGGGCGGCGGCCGCGGTCTGCCGCGCGACAAGCTCGAAGCGCTCGAACGCTGGGTGCAGGGCGGTTTCCAGCCCGATCTGACCGTGCTTTTCGACGTGCCGACCGACACCGCGAGCGAGCGCCGCTCGGCCGCGCGCGCCCCCGACAAGTTCGAAAGCGAATCCGAGGCGTTTTTCGAGCGCACGCGCAGCGAGTATCTGCGCCGCGCGGATGAATCGCCGCAGCGCTTTTTCATCGTCGATTCGACGCGCTCCATCGACGAGATTCGCAAAAAGCTCGAAGAAGTTATCGCAAGCGTCTGAATTCAAAAGAATCTATCGATGATCTATCCCTGGCAAACCGACGACTGGCAGCGTCTGCAGCAATTGCGCGCGCACTGGCCGCACGCGCTCCTGCTGCACGGAGAAGCGGGCATCGGCAAGCTGCAGTTCGCCCAGCATCTCGCGCAGGGTTTGCTGTGTGAGACGCCCGCCGCGAATGGCGAGCCGTGCGGGACTTGTCCGGCGTGTCACTGGTTCTCGCAAGGCAATCATCCCGATTACCGCGCGGTGCTGCCCGAAGCGCTCGCGGGCCTTGCCGCAACCGGCGACGCAGCCGACGCTCCCGCCGACAAAGCCGATGGCGAAGAAGGCAAGAAGACCCGCACGCCGAGCAAGGAAATCAAGATCGAGCAGGTGCGCGGGCTGCTGGATTTCTGTGGCGTGGGCTCGCATCGGGGCGGCTTGCGCGTCGTCGTGCTGTATCCGGCCGAGGCGCTCAACGTCGCAGCGGCGAACGCGCTCTTGAAGACGCTCGAAGAACCGCCGTCGGGCGTCGTGTTCCTGCTGGTGTCGGCGCGCGTCGACCGGCTGTTGCCGACGATCATCAGCCGCTGCCGTCAGTGGCCGATGAGTGTGCCGCCGGCGAACGAAGCGAGTGCGTGGCTCGCGTCGCAAGGCGTCGACGATCCGGCGGCGCTCCTCGCGCAGGCGGGCGGCGCGCCGCTCGCTGCGCTCGCGCTGGCGAACGACGAGAACCGCGCCTTGCGCGACTTCACGCTCGCGCAACTTGCCGCCGGACCGAATTGCGATGCCTTCGCGTGCGGCGAAAACCTGCAGAAGCTGCCGGTGCCGCTCGTGCTCGGCTGGTTGCAGCGCTGGCTTTACGATCTGCTCGCGCAACGCACGGCTAGCCGTCCGCGCTATTTCCCCGCCGCGGCGAAGGCGCTCGCACGTTGCGCGCAAAGCGCCGATCCGGCCGCGCTCGCGCGCTACATGAAGACGGTCACGCGGCAGCGCGCGGTGGAAAATCATCCGCTGAACGCGCGCCTCGTGTTCGAGGAACTGTTCATGGGCTATCGCGGGATCTATACGGCCTGAGCGGCCAGAGCGGCCTGAGCGGCAGAGACCGTCGAGCCGCGCCGCAAGGAATGCACCAAGGAGCACCCGATGTTTGTCGATTCACACTGTCATATCAACTTCGAAGGGCTCGCGGACCGATTGCCCGACGTCCTCGACAAGATGCGCGCGCATTCTGTGACACATGCGCTGTGCGTGTCGGTGGATCTCGAGACGCTGCCTTCGGTGCTCGCGATCGCCGAGCAGCACGAAAACGTCTATGCGTCGGTCGGAGTGCATCCCGACCACGAGGATATGCGCGAGCCGAGCGTCGCGGAACTCGTCGAGCTGGCGAAGCATCCGAAAGTTTGCGCGATCGGCGAAACCGGGCTCGACTACTATCGGCTGGAAGGGCGCAGCATCGCCGACATGGAATGGCAGCGCGAACGCTTTCGCACGCATATCCGCGCCGCGCACGCGACGGGCAAGCCGCTCATCATCCACACGCGGTCGTCGTCGGACGACACCTTGCGCATCATGCAGGAAGAGCGCGCGGACGTGCCGGGCGGCGTCATGCATTGCTTCACCGAACCGTGGGAGATCGCCGAACGGGCGCTCGCGCAGAATTTCCATATCTCGCTGTCGGGCATCGTCACGTTCAAGAAGGCAACCGATGTGCAGGACGTCGCGCGGCGCGTGCCGATCGATCGCCTGCTCATCGAAACAGATTCGCCGTACCTCGCGCCGGTGCCGTATCGCGGCAAGCCGAATGAACCTGCGTACGTGAGTTATGTCGGACGTTTCATCGCGCAGTTGCGCGAGCAGCCGGAAGAGGCCGTCGCGCAGGCGACCACCGACAACTTCTTCCGGCTCTTCAAGATCGCGCGGCCAGTCTGAGGGCGGCCGGCCCGCGCGCAAAAAAACTGTTCCAAGGCAATTCGAAGGTCACTTATGAACACTTCCCCGATGGTTTCCACTCTGAACACGACGCGCGGTGCGCGCAAGGGCACGGCCGTGCGCGGACTCGTCGCCGGCGCGCTGCTGGCGGCCTGCGCGATCGCTCAGCCGGTCTGGGCCGCGTCCGTGGACTCGCTCATCAAGGCGGTCAAGTTCGACGACGTATCGGCGGTCAAGAAGCAGCTCGCGCAGGGCGCGGACCCGAACACCGTCGACAACACGGGCACGCCGATCCTCGTGATCGCCGCGCGCGAGAAGTCCGGCAAGGTCGGCCAGTTGCTCGCCGACAACCCAAAGACCGATCTTGAGAAGCTTGATCCCGCCGGCGAAAACGCGATGATGCTTGCCGCGCTCAATGGCGACGCGACCTTCGTGAATCTGCTGATCGCCAAGGACGCCGAAGTGAACAAGAAAGGCTGGACGCCGCTGCACTACGCCGCGACCAACGGCCATGACGACATCGTGAAGATTCTGGTCGACCATTCGGCCTATATCGACGCGGGTTCGCCCAACGGCACGACGCCGCTCATGATGGCGGCGCGCGGCGGTCATCTTTCGACGGTCAAGCTGCTGCTCGACTCGGGCGCCGATCTGCGCGTGAAGAATCAACTCGGCCTGACGGCGGTGGATTTCGCGCAGAAGTACAACGAGAAAGATGTCGCCGAAGGTCTGAAGGCGCGTCTGGACTCGATGCAACAAGGCGGCGGCGCTGCGCAAAGCGGCTCAAACGGTGCAAAATAACGGCGCGACATCAAGTCACGGGGCGAGCGCGGTCAGGCGCGGCCGCGCATCGCTCCGAACCCGTTGCTCCGACCAAGCCGCCGCTCAACATAAAAGGAAGACCATGCTGCGGGAATTCGTCCTCGCCTGTGCTCTCGCGACGCCCGTCTGTGCGTTCGCGTTTACCGGCAACGATCTGAACAAGCTCTGCACCAAAACGGATCCCAACTCACGGACCGCCTGCGCGGCCTATATCGAAGGCGCGGCGGACGGCATCTACAACACGATCGAGGCGATCGGCGGAACCTCCGGGCCGCAGGTCGGCCAGTACTTCTGCCTGCCGGCGGACGTGAAGCCGCAGCAGCTTACGGACGCGGTGCGCAAGTACATCGCCAACAATCCCGACAAGGCCGATTTCAACGCGACCACGATGGTTTCGCTCGGACTCGGCAAGGCGTTTCCCTGCAAGGCGGAACGCTGAACATCTGGTGACGCCGGAGCACTGGCGTCACGCTTGCTGAACCAAGAGGCGACGGCCGCGCCCGGACGGCCATCGCCGCTGCTGTCTGCAACCTGGCGCAATATCGCGCAGCACCACGCATCCGTGCGATGCGACCGCCGTATCCTCCTCGCCGCTTTCACTTTCTCGAGGCTGATCCCGCGACGCTCATGCTCTCACTCGACCATTTCCTGAATCTTGCGGAACGTCCGCTCGGCACCTGGCCCGGCGCGCTCGTCGTGGCCGTCATCGCGGTGGCGTTTGCGGTTGCCGCGCATCGCATCGGCGCGCGCATTCTCGTGCGCATCGCGCGTCCTTATCCGCTGATGAGCGTCGTGCTGCGCTATATCGACACGCCCGCGCTCATCCTGCTCATCATCCTCGGGCTCGGTTTCATGATCTTCGAGGCGCCCGATACGCTGCCGTTCATCGGCGTGCTGCGCGATGTCGAGACCGTCGCGCTGATCGTCGCGCTCACGTTTCTCGCGGCGCGCTCGGCGGGCGCGGTGGGCGAGGCGATCGTGCAGGCGCATCCGCTCGACACCGACGACAATCTCAACGCCCGCCGCATCCACACGCAGGCGCGCGTGCTCGCGCGCTCGGTGATGGTGGTGATCGTAATCATCGGTTTCGGCGCGGCGCTGATGGCGTTTCCGAGCGTGCGGCAGATCGGCGCGAGCCTGCTGGCGTCGGCGGGCGTCGCCGGGCTCGTCGCCGGTATCGCCGCGCGGCCGGTGCTCGGCAATCTGATTGCGGGCTTGCAGATCGCGCTGTCGCAGCCGATTCGCCTCGACGATGTCGTCGTGATTCAGGGCGAATGGGGACGCGTCGAGGAAATCACGGGCACGTACGTGTCGATCCGCATCTGGGATCAGCGGCGGCTTATCGTGCCGTTGCAGTGGTTCATCGAAAATCCGTTCACGAACTGGACGCGCAACAGTTCGCAGATCATCGGCACGGTGTTTCTGTATGTTGATTACCGGATGCCGCTCGCGCCGCTGCGCGAGGAGCTGGAGCGCATCCTCGAGCACGCGCCGGAATGGGATGGCCGTGTGCAGGTGCTGCAGGTCACCGACGCCACCGATCGCGCGATGCAACTGCGCGTGCTCGTCAGTTCGTTCGACTCGGCGCTGAATTGGGATTTGCGCTGCCGCGTGCGCGAAGGGCTCGTGAACTTCGTGCAGGCGACTTATCCGCACTATCTGCCGCGCGCGCGGGCGGATCTGTCGACCGACAAGGAAAGTCACGTCGATTTCGCGCCGCCGCTCGAAAGGGCGGGCACGGCACACGCGGCAAGCACGGCGAATACGGCCGCCGATCCGGTCGCGAGCCGCGGCGAGCCGACCGGGCCGGACCCGAGGGCGCACGCGGCGGCGTCCACCGCGCCGGCGCCGGCAGAAAAGACCTGACGGAAACCCGCGCGGCGTTTCCGGGTCGAAAATCTCGGGTTGATGCTGAGAAAGTCACGTTAAGTCACGTTAATCACGTTCGAAGAGGAAAAGGAAAGTCTATGAGCCGTCTCGTCGTCGTATCCAACCGGGTCGCCACGCCGACCGAAACCAAGGGCTCCGCGGGCGGGCTCGCCGTCGGCGTCTTCGGCGCGCTGAAGGACAGCGGCGGCGTCTGGTTCGGCTGGAGCGGCGACGTCGTGAGCGAAACCGTCGCGAATCAGGGACCGAAACTCGAACAGGACGGCGCGGTGACCTTTGCGACCGTCGGCCTGCCGAAAAAGGACTACGACCAGTACTACCGCGGTTTCTCGAACGCGATGCTGTGGCCGGTTTTCCACTATCGCAACGATCTCGCCGTCTACGACCGGGACGAGTACGCGGGCTACCGGCGCGTGAACGCGTGGCTCGCGCACAAGCTCATCAAGCTGCTCGAACCCGGCGACATCATCTGGGTCCACGACTATCACATGATCCCGTTCGCCGAGGCGCTGCGCTCGGCGGGCATCACGAATCGCATCGGCTTCTTTTTGCACATTCCGTTTCCGTCGCCGCAGATCCTGTTGAACATTCCGCCGCACGAGGAACTGGTGAAGTCGCTGTGCTGCTATGACGTCGTCGGGTTTCAGACGGAAAGCGATCGCGTCGCGTTTCACGACTACATCGTCCGGCACGCGCACGGCACCGCGACGCCCGACGGCCACGTCGAGGCTTTCGGACGCAAGCTGCGGACGAACGTTTATCGCATCGGCGTGTTTCCCGATGAAATCGCCGAGCAGGCCGAACGCGGCGAGGCGCGTCAGGACGTGATGGACCTGAAGCAGAGCCTCGAAGGCCGTAAGCTCATCATGAGCGTGGATCGGCTCGATTACTCGAAAGGACTGGTCGAGCGCTTCCGCGCGTTCGAGCATTTTCTGGAAAAGTCGCCCGAGTGGCGCGGCAATGTCACGCTCGTGCAGATCGCGCCGCCGACGCGCTCGGACGTCGAAACCTATCAGCAGATTCGCCAGAACCTGGAATACGAAGCGGGGCGCATCAACGGACGTTACTCCGGGCTCGATTACACGCCGATCCGCTATCTCAATCAGCGATACGACCGCTGGAAGCTGATGTCGCTGTTTCGCGAATCGCAGATCGGGCTCGTCACGCCGCTGCGCGACGGCATGAATCTCGTCGCGAAGGAATACGTCGCGGCGCAGAATCCCGACGATCCCGGCGTGCTCGTGCTTTCCCAGTTCGCCGGCGCGGCCGATGAAATGACCGGCGCGGTGATGGTCAATCCGCATGATATCGTCGGCACGAGCGAGGCCATCGGCCGCGCGCTGGCGATGCCGCTCGCCGAGCGCAAGCAGCGCTACGAGACCAACATGGCGGCGCTGCGCAAGCACGATCTGGGCGTGTGGCGCGACAACTTCCTCGCCGATCTGCGCGGCGACGCCGAACGGTAACCGTCGCCGGAAACGAATGTTTCCGTGCTGTAACAGAGCGATGAAAGTGCAAGAGACGTCCGGAACGGGCGCATCCGCACTCGATAATGGGCTTCATCGCAGCGGATGGCGGAACGATTCGTAAGGGCAAACCTCGTTGTCCGGCCTTACGATCCGCTGTCATACTCGGTGCGCGCCGCGGCTGGCAAGCGATCGGCCGCACGTCGATATCCGCATGGAGACGAGAACGATGAGAATTGCCCAGATTGCTCCGCTGACGGAATCGGTGCCGCCGAAGCTCTATGGCGGGACCGAGCGTGTGGTGTCGTACCTGACCGAGGCGCTCGTCGAGCTCGGTCACGAGGTGACGCTCTTCGCCACCGGCGATTCGCAGACCAGCGCCAACCTGGAACCCGTGTGGCCGCGCGCGTTGCGGCTCGACCCGGCGATCCGCGACCGCATCGCGCCGCACATGCTGCTGATGGAACTCGTGCGCCGCCGCGCCGAAGAGTTCGATGTCCTGCACTTTCACATGGACTATTACTCGTTCTCGCTGTTCAAGCGCCAGGACACGCCGTTCGTGACGACAATGCACGGCCGGCTCGATCTGCCCGAGCAGCAGCCCGTATTCGATACGTTCAACACCGCGCCCGTAATCTCCATTTCCGACGCGCAGCGGCATCCGCTGCCGCAGGCGAAATGGGTCAGCACCGTTTATCACGGCTTGCCGGAGAAGCTCTACGTGCCGCAGCCGGTGGAGCAGAAGTATCTGGCGTTCCTCGGACGCATTTCGCCGGAAAAGCGCGTCGATACGGCCATTCGCATCGCGGGCCGATGCGGCTTGCCGATCAAGATTGCCGCCAAGGTCGATTTCGCCGACCACGAGTATTTCGAGCGCGAGATTGCGCCGCTGCTGGAGCTGCCGTATGTCGAGTACGTCGGCGAGATCAACGACAGTCAGAAAGCCGAATTCCTGTCGGGCGCGCACGCGCTCGTGTTTCCGATCGACTGGCCCGAGCCGTTCGGCCTCGTGATGATCGAGGCGATGGCGTGCGGCACGCCGGTCATCGCGTTCAATCGCGGCTCGGTGCCGGAAGTGGTGGACGAGGGCGTGTCTGGCTTCATCGTCGAGGATGAAATCGGTGCGGTGGCCGCGGTGAATCGTCTGCATACGCTGTCGCGCGAGCGCGTGCGCAATCGCTTCGAGGAGCGCTTCACGTCGCATCGCATGGCTCGGCAATATCTGGAGGCGTATCAGTCGGTCGTGCGCGCGCAGAAGCGTGCGCGCTTCAAAGTGATCGATCGCGCGACGACGACCTGACGCGCGACCCGACACGACGCGGGAAAAAAAAAAAAACCGCCGTGGGGGGGGGGGGGGGGGGGGGGGGGGGGGGGGGGGGGGGGGGGGGGGGGGGGGGGGGGGGGGGGGGCGGGGGGGGGGGGGGGGGGGGGCGGGGGGGGGGGGGGGGGGGGG
>NZ_JALQDN010000014.1:0-30181 GCF_023631205.1 Caballeronia sp. NCF2
GCTGGTAAATATGTGGAGGGTTATCTGTGGGTGGGGCGCGCCAATATGGGTGCGCGCTTAAAATTGAGCTATCGCGCGACGACGACCTGCCGCGCGACCCGACACGACGCGGAAAAAAAAAAAACACCGCCGTGTGGCGCGACCCGGAAGGTCGCACCACACGGCGGTTTTGCATTCGCCGCGAGGTAAAGCGCGACGCGCTCAGTACTTGATGCGCGACACCTTCGTGCCTTGCAGCGACACGTCGGCCATCAGGCCGGCGTTGGTCAGGACGATGGCCTCGACCGGTTTCGTGGCGGTGGTCGTGTCGATCACGCCGTTCGCGCCCATCTTCACCAACGCCACCGATGCATCCGCGCCCGCCGACCAGCCGTCGGAGTTGCGGAATTTGTCGAGCGCATCCTGCGTCATGAACAGGAAGATCAGCGCCTTCGACTGCGCGCCTGCCTGCAGGCCGAACGAGCCGGACGTCGTGCTGTAGTACCCGACGCTGCTGCCGCCCACACGCAGCGCACCCTTGCCGTATTGTGCGCCGACGATGAAGCCGGCCTGAAGCACCGACGGGAACACCAGCACGCCGCGCGCTTTCGCGACCAGCTCGCGCGAGCCGCCGACGGTGGCATAGAGACGCTGGATCGTGCTGTCGACATCTGCGTCGATGGCGCGGCGGTCATCGGCGGCGCCCGCGGCCGCTTCGCTGCCGGCGTTCCGGTTTGCCGTGCAGCCGGCAAGCGCGAGGCCACCCATTGCCAGCACGGCCGTCGACTTGAGCATGAAGTTTCGTCTTTGCATCATTGTTCTCCATCGTGGAATTTAGGAAACCCCATAAGAGCGGGAGGGTGAGGCACGCCAAGTTATAGCACAGCAAGGTGAAACCGCGAGCCTCGGCCCATGCGCCGAAAGCCTTGTCAGGCTTGGGTCTTCAGGCTCCGCAACATTCGGGCGAACAAGCCGGACCTAGCTTACTCCGAATCCGTCCCCATAAGCGTCAGGCGCGTCGTTAAATTACACAAATCTTTCGAAGCACACATCGTCTGATACAAGGTTAGACGAAGCTTTGACCAAACCGAAATGGAAACGGCGTTTTCGCCCGAAGTGCGGCCCCAGGCGAGCAGAATTTTCGTGACGCTGCCTTTAGGTCGTACGAGAAAACCGCTGAAGGAAGTAGCAACGACCGTACCCGAGGCTCGGTCACGGATGGGTCGTCGTTTTTACTTCGGCGGAGGGCGGCGCGGGCGTGTGTTGCGGACGGCGCAGCGCGCGCCGGATGCCGCCGATCAGCACGCCGAGCACGAGCAGGAACGCTGCGGGCACGATCCAGTAGCCGACGAACGCATGCCAGAGATAATCGGCGAGCGTCGCCTTGCGATGCGCGTATTCGTTGAGCGCTTCCTGATGCTTCACCTCGGTGGCGGCGATGGCATCTTCGGGACAACCGGCTGCGCGCGCTTCTTCGGACGTGCCGTGGCAGCGCGCCGCGGCGCCGGCCGCGCGTTGGGCATCGGTCAACTCCCAGCTGGCAAGCGACTTCTGGAGATCGACGTTGTTGTACGCCATCTCCTCGCGCACTTCGTTCACCGCGACGATCAGCACCGGCACGAACCAGAACGTGATCGCCACGAGCCACCGCCTGAACCAGCGGTTCTTGTGTCTCCATGCCATCCGATGCCTCCATGCGCGGCTTTTCGCCTCGCTCGAAACGGCGGCGGCCGATGGCGTCTTTCTTGTATTTCGTAAGGGGCCGCCTTCGCGCCATCTTATGAGAAAAAGACGACGGTGCGAATCACTAGCTTGGGTGCAGTGCAATATCGGCCGGTAGGGAGCGTAAATACGCAAGGGCGCCGCGCGCGAACGGCGCGGCGTGCAGAACGCGAACGCAGGCGAGATCAGCCCTTGTTGCTGAGGCAGCTTTTCATGAAACTCTTGCGGTCGTCGCCTTTCTTGTCGCCTGCTTGGCTGTTGCACGCCGTCATCTTCTGCTGCTGCGTCATCGGCGCGGATGCGGCAGCCGGGGCGGCGGACAGACAGCTCTTCATGAAGGCCTTGCGGTCGTCGCCTTTCTTGTCGCCCGCCTGCTTGTTGCAATCGGTCATCTTGCTTTGCTGACTGTTGGCGGCGAAGGCGACGTTCGCGCCGAGCGTCAGGCTCAGCACGGCGATGAGGGCGGTGGCTCGAATGGTCATGTGACGCTCCCTGATTTGAGTGACGGTTGTTGTTCGACGGCGCGTGTCTGTATCGGCATGTCGCCCGCGCATTATGGCAAACACAATATGAACGGTGTGCGGGATAGGGTGAAATCGGGAGTCGCGGGAACGAGGCTTGCAAACGCCTTTCGTCGCCGGCGATCCGCACGACCGATGCAGTCGACGTATGATCGTGCGATGCATGTCAATGCGAAAGGAGATCGTCCATGTCCACGCCCCTGTCGGATCATTACAAAGGCTTCGAGATCAAGGTTCAGGCATTGAGGCGCGCGAAGGATCGCGACGAGCCGGACGACAGCCCGCGACACTTCGACATAGTCGTGACGATCGCGAAGAGCGCGCACGGCGAAAGCGGCCGCTCGGTGATGTTCGGCGTGCCCGATCAGGAACCGTTCGACAGTCCGATCGACGCGACGCGCGCGGGCATCGACTACGCGCGCGACATCATCGACAACAAGGTCGAAGGGCAGTCGGTCGAAGATCTCTGAGTCTTGTCCGCAGGCAACTAAAAACGCCGTCGAGCAGCCGTTCGACGGCGTTGTCGTATGTGCTGCACTACACGTTAGCCCGATTGACCTCCGGCGCCTGTCCAACGAGAATCGACGGCGAGCAAACGTTCAAACGTGCGCGAAAGGGCGTCGAAGGCATTGGCGCGCGAGCGTCCGGCGCGTTTCGATTGGCGTTGCTCGCGTTCGCTGCATCTCGCAAGACCAACAAACCAGAATAAGCATTGGAGATCCGCATGAACCGAATCATCCGCCGACGCGTCCTCACGGCTGCCGTCGCGCTCGCCGCCTGCACCGCATTGCCGTTCGCGTCGTCATCGGCGTTCGCGCAGCCGGCGGGCAAGCCCAAGGTGGCGCTCGTCATGAAATCGCTCGCCAACGAGTTCTTCCTGACGATGGAAACCGGCGCGAAAGACTATCAGGCGCACAACGCCAGCCAGTTCGACCTGATCACCAACGGCATCAAGGACGAGACCGACACGGCGGCGCAAATCCGCATCGTCGAACAGATGATCGTCTCGAAGGTCGATGCGCTCGTGATCGCGCCGGCTGATTCGAAGGCGCTCGTGCCGGTCATCAAGAAGGCGGCGGACGCGGGGATCATCGTCGTGAACATCGACAACCGGCTCGATCCGGACGTGCTCAAGTCGAAGGATCTGAACGTGCCGTTCGTCGGACCGGACAACAAGAAGGGCGCGCGTAAGGTCGGCGACTATCTCGCGCCGAAACTGAAGAAGGGCGATGAAGTCGCGATCATCGAAGGCGTGACGACCACGACGAATTCGCAGGCGCGCAGCGCGGGCTTCAAGGAGGCGATGGACGCCGCCGGCATGAAGGTGGTCGCGCTGCAGTCGGGCGAATGGGAAATCGACAAGGGCAACGCGGTCGCGTCGCAGATCCTGAACGCCAATCCGAACGTGAAGGCGCTCCTGTGCGACAACGACAACATGGCGATCGGCGCCGTGTCGGCGATTCGCGCGGCGGGCAAGGCGGGCAAGGTGCAGGTCGTCGGCTTCGACAACATCGGCGCGATCAAGCCGATGCTCAAGGACGGCCGCGTGCTCGCCACGGCCGACCAGTACGCGGCGAAGCAGGCGGTGTTCGGCATCGACGTGGCGTTGAAGGCGATTGCCGGCCACAAGAAGCAGTCGGAGCTTTCGCAGGTCGTGGAAACGCCGGTCGATCTCGTGACGAAGTGAGCCGGCGCGAAGCCTCAAGTTCGCGGCGGGCGTGCCGATAACACACTGACGAGCGCGAAAGGCAGACGGCGCGGGCACGCTCCGCGGCCTTTCGCGCGGGCTTCGCCCAGCCGTGCTGGATCATTCCGAGGATGCACAACCGAGCCTTGAAGCGCCCCATGACCGGACCGAACGATGCGAACGTGCTGACGGTGACGGGCATCGGCAAGACCTATGTCGAGCCGGTGCTGACGGACGTATCGCTCGATCTCGTCGCGGGCGAGGTGCTCGCGCTGACCGGCGAGAACGGCGCGGGCAAGAGCACGCTGTCGAAGATCATCGGCGGGCTGACCGATCCGTCGACCGGCGCGATGACGCTCGCGGGCCAGCCCTACGCGCCGAAGAGCCGCTCGGAGGCCGAATCGCTCGGCGTGCGCATGGTGATGCAGGAGCTGAACCTGCTGCCGACGTTATCGGTGGCGGAGAATCTCTTTCTGAACCGCTTGCCGCGCAAGGGCTTCGGCTGGATCGACCGCAAGCGCCTCGCAGAAGACGCGCGTCACGCGATGGCGCAAGTCGGGCTCGACGCGATCGATCCGGATACGCTCGTCGGCGGTCTCGGCATCGGGCATCAGCAGATGGTGGAAATCGCGCGCAATCTGATCGGCGATTGCCGCGTGCTGATTCTCGACGAGCCGACCGCGATGCTCACCGCGCGCGAAGTCGATCTGCTGTTCGAGCAGGTCGAAAGGCTGAAGGCGCGCGGCGTCGCGCTCGTGTACATCTCGCACCGGCTGGAGGAATTGCGGCGCATCGCCGAGCGCGCGGCCGTGCTGCGCGACGGACGCCTCGTGCATATCGGTCCGATGGACGCGCTCACGAGCGACCGGCTCGTCACGCTGATGGTCGGACGCGAGATCGGCGAGCGCATCGATCTGGGCGAACGGCGGATCGGCGATGTCGCGCTGAAAGTGGAAGGCATGACGCGGCTGCCGGCCGTGCGCGACGTGTCGTTCGAGGTGCGCGCGGGCGAGATTTTCGGCGTGAGCGGGCTGATCGGCGCGGGCCGCACCGAGCTGATGCGGCTCATCTACGGCGCGGATCGCGCGGACGCGGGCACGGTGTCCGTCGCGCGCAAAGGGCAGGCGCTGCGGCGCGTGACGGTGCAATCGCCGTCGGATGCGGTCGAAGAAGGCATCGCGCTCATCACGGAGGATCGCAAGGGCGAGGGCCTGCTGCTCAGCCTGCCGATCGCCGCGAACGTTTCACTGGGCAACGTCGGCGCGGTGGCGCGGCACGGCGTGGTCGACGCGCGCCGGGAAGCGGCGCTCGCGCAACGGCAGATCGACGCGATGCGGATTCGCACGTCGGGGCCGGCGCAGGCCGTGTCGGAACTGTCGGGCGGCAACCAGCAGAAGGTCGTGATCGGCCGGTGGCTCGCGCGCGACTGCTCGGTGCTGCTGTTCGACGAGCCGACGCGCGGCATCGACGTCGGCGCGAAGTTCGACATCTACGGGCTGATGGGCGCGCTCGCTCGCGAAGGACGCGCGCTCGTCGTCGTGTCGAGCGACCTGCGCGAGCTGATGCTGATCTGCGACCGTATCGGCGTGATGTCGGCGGGGCGCATGACGGGCGTGTTCGAGCGCGCGAACTGGACGCAGGACGCGCTGCTCGCGGCGGCGTTCTCGGGTTACGCGAAGCGCGAGGCGATCCTGCACGAGCCCATCGCCCCGGACGCGAAAGCGCCCGAAGACAACGTGGAGCATTGAATGAGCGAAGCGAATCTGCCCGCCGATGCGCCGAAGAGCACGAAAGGCGTCGGCACGCGTCTGGGCATTTCGAATTACCTGGGTCTCGCGGGCGCGCTCGCCGCGATGATCGCGCTGTTTTCGGTGCTGAGCACGCACTTTCTGACGTACGACACGTTCAGCACGATCGCGAACCAGATTCCGGATCTCGTCGTGATGTCGGTCGGCATGACGTTCGTGCTCATCATTGCGAGCATCGATCTGTCGGTCGGCTCGGTGCTGGCGCTGGGCGCGTCGGTGGTGAGCGTGGCCGCGCTGAAGTGGCACTGGCCGGCGTTTCCGGCGGCGCTGATCGGGCTCGCGGCCGCCGCGCTGACGGGCGCCGTGACCGGCCTCGTGACGGTGGCGTGGCGGATTCCGTCGTTCATCGTCTCGCTCGGCGTGCTGGAAGGCGCGCGCGGGCTTGCGTATCAGATGACGAATTCGCGCACGGCGTACATCGGCGATGCGTTCGATTTTCTGTCGAATCCGATCGCGTTCGGCATCTCGCCCGCGTTCCTGATCGCGGTCGCGGTGATGATAATTGCCCATCTGGTCTTGACCCGGACGGTTTTCGGCCGATATCTCGTAGGGATCGGCACGAACGAGGAAGCCGTGCGTCTCGCGGGCGTGAATCCGCGGCCGTACAAGGTGATCGTTTTCGCGCTGATGGGCGCCTTGTCCGGACTCGCGGCGCTCTTTCAGATCTCGCGGCTCGAAGCCGCCGATCCGAACGCCGGCGCGGGGTTGGAACTGCAGGTGATCGCGGCGGTCGTGATCGGCGGAACGAGCCTGATGGGCGGGCGCGGCTCGGTCATCAGCACGTTTTTCGGCGTGTTGATCATCTCCGTGCTGGCGGCGGGACTGGCGCAGATCGGCGCGAACGAGCCGACCAAGCGCATCATTACCGGCGCGGTGATCGTGGTGGCGGTGGTGCTGGATACATACCGCAGCAGGAGAAAGCGGATTTGATCGAAGGGCGGCGCAGGCGGGCGCTCCGAACGGGGTGGAGCAACGGCCGGCGACGAGAGAAGGCAGCGGGCGGCAGCGGCGAACGGGGATTCATCGCCGCCGCACACAATGAAGCAGGCAGGGCGCGGGGAAAGCAGAGCGGCGCATGAAAAGTGGTCGCGCCGGACGCCTTACGACCAATAAGAGCAGTTGGACCAAAGCATAGCGAAGGACGATGTATGGCGACGATCAAAGACGTGGCAGCCATTGCCGGGGTGTCGTTTACGACGGTATCCCACGTAGTGAACAATTCGCGGCCGGTTTCGGCCGACGTGCGGGCGAAAGTCGAGCGGGCGATCCGTGAGCTCGACTACGTGCCGTCGGCGGTCGCGCGCTCGCTGAAGGCGCGCTCGACGGCGACCATCGGCCTGCTCGTGCCGAACGCGACGAATCCGTATTTCGCCGAGCTCGCGCGCGGCGTCGAGGACGGCTGCGCGAAGAACGGCTATTGCGTGTTCTTCTGCAACTCCGACGACGATCCCGCGAAGCAGCGCAACTACCTGCGCGTGCTGCAGGAAAAGCGCATCGACGGGCTCGTGATTGCATCGGCGGGCGAGGACTCGGTGCTCGCGCAATGCCTCGCGGGCGCGCGCGAGCCGCTCGTGATCGTCGACCGCAATATCGAGGGGCTGCAATCGGACCTCGTGCAGATCGACCACGAAAAGGGCGCGTATCTCGCGACGCGGCATCTGCTGCAGCTCGGGCATTCGAAGATCGGCTGCATCACAGGCCCGGTCGCGACCGCCGTTTCCGCGATGCGCCTGCACGGCTTCATCCGCGCGATGGCCGAGCGCGGCATGGAAATCGCGCCGAACGCGATCCAGCAGAGCGACTTTTCCGCGACGGGCGGTTACGCGGCGGCCTCGCTCCTGCTCGACAACATGAAGCCGACGGCGATCTTCGCGTGCAACGACATGATGGGCATCGGCGCGCTGCGTGCGGCGGCGGAGCGTCACATCAACGTGCCGACGGACTGCTCGATCATCGGTTTCGACGATGTCGAGCTGTCGCGCTACACCTATCCGGCCTTGTCGACGGTGGGGCAATCGGTGCGCGCGCTCGGCGAAATGGCCGCGCAGACGCTGATTGAGCGCATCACCGGCAAGCTGACGGGCACGACGCGCCGCCGCGTGGTGCCGCCGCGCCTCGTGCGCCGCGAATCGACCGCGGTGGTGCCCGAGTCGCGCGGCGCGAAGGCGTAACGACCGCGGTGCAGTAAAGGAACCAAAGGAAACGAGATGGGCGACAGTGCCAAAACCGGCCGCGTGACCGTGGTCGGCAGCCTCAACATGGATCTCGTCGCGCGCGCGCCGCGCCTGCCGCGACCGGGGGAAACGCTCGCCGGACACGCGTTCGCGCAGATGCCGGGCGGCAAGGGCAGCAATCAGGCGGTCGCCGCGGCGCGCCTGGGCGCGCATGTCGCGATGATCGGCTGCGTCGGCGACGATACGAACGGCGCCACGCTCAGAGGCAGCCTCGAAGCGGAAGGCATCGACTGCACGGCGCTCGCGACCAGCGCCAGCGCGCCGACGGGCGTCGCGCTCATCGTCGTCGACGATGCGAGCCAGAACGCGATCGTCATCGTCGCGGGCAGCAACGCCGAAGTCACGCCCGCGCGCATCGAAGCGCAGGAGGCGCTCATCGCGCGCGCCGACGTCATCGTGTGCCAGCTCGAAACGCCGCCGGACGCCGTGCGCGCCGCGCTCGCCGCCGGCCGTCGCCTGAAGCGCACGACGATCCTGAATCCCGCGCCCGCGGCGCGCAAATTGCCGCCGGACTGGTTCCCGCTGATCGACTATCTGATTCCGAACGAACTCGAAGCCGCGACGCTCTCCGGGGTCGCCATCGAAACGCCCGACGACGCGCGCCGCGCCGCGCAGGCGCTCAAGGCGAAAGGCGCGCGCAACATCATCGTGACGCTCGGCGCGCAAGGCGTGCTGGCTTTGCTCGACGGCGCGGACGACGAAGGCGTTCATCTGCCGTCGCCGCGCGTCGAAGCGGTCGATACGACCGCCGCCGGCGACACGTTCATCGGCGGCTTCGCGGCGGAACTCGCACGCGGCGCGGCGGCAATGCACGCAATCGCGTTCGGCCAGCGCGCGGCGGCAATCGCGGTGACGCGCGAGGGCGCGCAACCATCGATTCCGCACCGCAGCGAAATTTCAGCATAACTTTTCAATATTCATTGAAAACACGGCGCGTCTGACGCGCCGTTTTCTTTTCATACGAAACAAATTCCTCAAGTGCCGACACTTTCGCGCCGTTTACATCGATAGCG
Organism: Caballeronia sp. NCF2; assembly: GCF_023631205.1. NCBI lineage: Bacteria > Pseudomonadati > Pseudomonadota > Betaproteobacteria > Burkholderiales > Burkholderiaceae > Caballeronia > Caballeronia sp. NCF2. The sequence goes on from NZ_JALQDN010000014.1 coordinate 8,965, forward strand.
GTCGCGCGATGTCCCGCGCGCACGCTGCCACGCAACGACGACTCCGCTCGCGAGCGACATCAGGGAAAAATTCAATGAAAACAGCTTTGACGATCAAGGCGCGCCTCGGCATCTCGATGGCGTTTCTGGGGGCGCTGCTCATCGCGATCGGCGCGTTGGGGCTCACCGGCATGAGCCATTCGAATCGCGCGTTTCAAGACACCTATTCGGTGCAGATGCCCGCGGCGATCGCCGTCGGCAACGCGGAAATGTATGCGGCGCGCGAGCGTCTCGTGTTCGATCGCGCGGCGCTGCTCGCCGGCACGCCGGAAGTGGCGGCCACGGTCGAGCGCGCGCGTATGATGCGCGAACGCGCGGACGGCTACTGGAAGCAATACCTGGCGCTGCCGCAAGCGCCGGAAGAAAAGCGCCTCGCCGACGCCGCTCAGGACCGGCGCCTCGCGCTGCAGGGCATCGTCGACAAGGGCGTCGCGGCGGTCTTGGCGAACGATCACGACGCCATCATCGCGAACGCCAAGGCGATGCAGGCGACGTACAACGAACTCGCCAACGCCAACGACGCGCTGCGCAAGCATCTGACCGAAGCATCCGCGAGAAGCTATGAGGAGACGCAGGACCGCTTCGGATGGTTCCGCGCGCTGAGCTTCGGCGCGATCGCGCTCGGCATCGCCGCGGCCGCGTTCGCGTGGCTGTCGCTCAGGCGCGCCATCGCGCGGCCGCTCGAAGCGGCGCTCGGTCATTTCGAATCGATCGCCGCGGGCGATCTGCGCCGCGAGGTCGCCATCACGTCGCGCGACGAAATGGGCCAGTTGCTCGAAGGTCTCGCCAAGATGCGCGCGAGCCTGCTGACGACCGTCCGCACGGTGCGCTCGGGCAGCGAATCGATCGCGTCGGCGACGCAGCAGATCGCCGCGGGCAATACCGATCTGTCGTCGCGCACGGAAGAACAGGCATCGGCGCTGCAGGAAACCGCGTCGAGCATGGAAGAGCTGACCGGCACCGTCCGCCAGAACGCCGACAACGCACGGCAGGCGAGCGCACTCGCGGCGAACGCGTCGGAAATCGCCGGCAAGGGCAGCGCGGTCGTCACGCAGGTCGTCGACACGATGCGCGAGATCAACGGCAGTTCGTCGAAGATCGCGGACATCATCACGATCATCGAGGGCATTGCGTTCCAGACCAACATTCTGGCGCTCAACGCGGCCGTCGAAGCGGCGCGCGCGGGCGAAGAAGGGCGCGGCTTCGCGGTCGTCGCGGGCGAAGTGCGCAGTCTGGCGCAACGCTCGTCGGCGGCGGCGAAGGAAATCAAGGAACTCATCGACACGTCCGTCGCGCGCGTGCAGACGGGCACGACGCTCGTCGACGAAGCCGGCCGCACGATGAGCGAGATCATCGGCGCGGTGCAGCGCGTGACCGACATCATGGGCGAGATCGCGGCGGCGTCGGAGGAACAGTCGAGCGGCATCGAGCAGGTGTCGCGCGCCGTCACGCAGATGGACGAAGTCACGCAGCAGAACGCGGCGCTCGTCGAGGAAGCGGCGGCCGCCGCGCAGTCGCTCGAAGATCAGGCCGGGCGGCTGCGGCAGGCGGTGGCGGTGTTCCAGGTCGCGGACGGCGCGGCGCTTGCTGCTGTTCCGGCAGCATCCACGATGGCGGCGAAAATTGCACCGCGCGCAACGATGCCTGCGCGCGTTGCCTTGAAGCCGGCGAAGCGCGCACCCGCCGCGCCGTCGCCCGCGCCGAAGGCGTCCGCCACGACGGAGGCAAGCGGCGACTGGGAGACGTTCTGAGCGCGACAGACGGCGCTTAAGGCCTGAATGCGCGCGAGTGCACACGCGCGCGACCAACGTCGATCCGGTAACCCGTACACTGGTGGGTGCCTCACCGCTCACACGAGGATATCGACATGACCGGATCGACACTCGCCGCGAAGCTCGCGGACGCCCGCCGCCGGCATCAGCTGATCGACACGCTGGCGCCGGCCGACATACCTGCGGATGCGCCCACCGCCTACGCGATCCAGCACGAGATGCTGAGAGAGTCGGATGCGCGCATCGGCGCCTGGAAGATCGGCGCGCGCGCACCCGACGCGCTCGCCACGGGCGCGCCCATCGACGCCGCGCTCGTCCATGTTTCGCCCGCGCGCCTACCTTTTCAATCGTTTTTCCGCGTGCTCGTGGAACTCGAAGTCGCGTTCCGCTTTTCCTATGCGCTGCCCGCGCGACCCGACCCTTACACACGCGAGGAAGTATTCGACGCGATCGGCGGCATCGCGGTCGCGCTCGAAGTCGTCGACAGCCGTTTCGCTCAATGGCCCAATCTCGATCCGCTGGCCCAGCTCGCGGATTCGCAGAATAACGGCGCGCTCGTCGTATCGGGCATGGAACCTTACGACGTCGTCGCGCCGGGCTTCGACTTTCTGACGCCGCGACTGGAATTCACCCTCGACGGCGTGTCGATCGCACCGGCCGCGCTCGGCAATCCCGCGGGCGATCCGCGCGAATTGCTGCCGTGGCTCGTCAACCATTGTTCTCGCATGGGTTTGACGGTCGAGCCGTTCTGGACCATTACAACAGGTTCCTATACGGGCGCGTATCGCGTCGATGGACCGGGCATGCTGCATGGTGCGATCGATCGCATCGGCGAACTGGAATTGGTGCTCGCTTGATGTTCGGATGCGCCGCACCGGGAACGATTATTGATGATGTCGCACGCGCATCGTCTTTATCGGATGCGTGCATCTCTTGAGCGCTTGTCCACGTAACCAAGGATGTGAGGCGCGCGTCGCATTGGCGGACGGAAGCAGTAGATAAGTAGCGAAGAGCGCGGGGAAGCGAACAGGCAGGGACCATGTCGCGCAAGAGGATAGCGACATTGGGATGAACATTGTAGGTGAACGAAAATAGCGCACCAAGCTAGGAATTCTTCGAAGCAAATGAACAACGCAAGTGCGTGAAAAAAAATTCGAAAGGGTTTAGGATGATTTCAAGCGATGTCGTTTCGATTACGCGCGTTGCGCACGGCATAGCTTTCTGACTTCGGCGAGGAGGTAGCATGGATATCTACAGCAGTTTCGCGACGCGCTTCGAAAAAACTCGCGAGGAGGAATTCTCGCTCGAAGAGTATCTCGCGCTCTGCAAAGAAGATCCTGCCACATATGCAACAGCGGGCGAACGCATGTTGACGGCCATCGGGGAACCGGAGATGGTCGACACTCGGCTCGACCCGCGTTTATCGCGTGTGTTTGCAAACAAGGTCATCAAGGTGTATCCGGCATTCCGCGAGTTCTACGGAATGGAGGAAGTGATCGAGAACGTCGTGTCCTACTTCCGGCACGCGGCGCAGGGTCTCGAAGAGAAGAAGCAGATCCTTTATCTGCTGGGTCCGGTGGGCGGCGGCAAGTCGTCGATCGCCGAACGACTCAAGCAGCTCATGGAGCGTGTGCCGTTCTATTCGCTGAAGGGCTCGCCCGTCAACGAATCGCCACTCGGCCTTTTCGATTACGACGAAGACGGTCCGGTGCTCGAAGAGCAATACGGCATTCCGCGCCGCTATCTCAAGAGCATTCTCTCGCCGTGGGCGGTGAAGCGCCTGCACGAGTACAACGGCGACATCCGCAAGTTCCGCGTCGTGCGCCGCTATCCGTCGATTCTTCGTCAGATCGGCATTGCGAAGACCGAGCCTGGCGACGAGAACAATCAGGACATCTCGTCGCTCGTCGGCAAGGTGGACATCCGCAAGCTCGAAACGTATTCGCAGGACGACGCCGATGCCTACAGCTATTCCGGCGGCCTGTGCCTCGCCAATCAGGGCTTGCTGGAATTCGTCGAGATGTTCAAGGCGCCGATCAAGGTGCTGCACCCGCTGCTGACCGCGACCCAGGAAGGCAACTTCAAGGGCACGGAAGGCTTCGGCGCGATTCCGTTCGACGGCGTCATCCTCGCGCACTCGAACGAGTCGGAGTGGAAGGCGTTCCGCAACAACAAGAACAACGAAGCACTGCTCGATCGTATCTTCGTCGTGAAGGTGCCGTACTGCCTGCGCTACGGCGAAGAGATCAAGATCTACGAGAAGCTGCTGCGCAATTCGTCCCTCGCCGAGGCGGTCTGCGCACCGGGCACGCTCAAGATGATGGCGCAGATGGCCGTGCTCACGCGTCTGCACGAACCGGAGAACTCGAGCCTCTTCTCGAAGATGCAGGTCTACGACGGTGAGAACCTGAAGGACACGGACCCGAAAGCGAAGTCGTATCAGGAGTATCGCGATTACGCGGGTGTCGATGAAGGCATGACGGGTGTGTCCACGCGTTTCGCGTTCAAGATCCTGTCGCGTGTCTTCAACTTCGATTCGAGCGAGGTCGCGGCGAATCCGGTGCATCTCATGTACGTGCTCGAACAGCAGATCGAGCGCGAGCAGTTCCCGCCGGAAACGGAGCAGAAGTATCTGTCGTTCATCAAGGACGTGCTCGCTTCGCGCTATGCCGAGTTCATCGGCAAGGAGATTCAGACCGCTTATCTGGAGTCGTATTCGGAGTATGGACAAAACATCTTCGACCGCTATGTGACGTATGCGGACTTCTGGATTCAGGATCAGGAGTTCCGCGATCACGACACCGGCGAGAGTTTCGACCGCGCGGCATTGAACGCCGAGCTGGAGAAGATCGAGAAGCCCGCGGGCATCAGCAACCCGAAGGACTTCCGCAACGAGATCGTGAACTTCGTGTTGCGCGCTCGTGCGGCCAATGGCGGCAAGAACCCCGCGTGGATCAGCTATGAGAAGCTGCGTGTGGTGATCGAGAAGAAGATGTTCTCCAACACGGAAGAACTTCTGCCGGTGATTTCGTTCAACGCGAAAGGATCGGCCGAAGAGCAACGCAAGCACGAAGACTTCGTCAATCGCATGGTCGCGAAGGGTTATACGCCGAAGCAGGTCCGGCTCCTGTGCGACTGGTATCTGCGCGTGCGCAAGTCGTCGTGATGTAAGCAAGGCAAGACGGGAGCCGGCGCTCGAAGCGCCTGGCTCCGGTCCCGCGCAAAGCGATAGTCAGGAAGTCCCGGCGGCCCGGGCGCGTGGATTGCAACCGGACCGCACAGTGGACAGTTTGCGAGACGAAAGACGCTGCGATCAGTCGAAGCTCCGCGCAGCGCCTCACAACCTCGCCAATAACGCGGGAGACTGGATGTGCTGCACCAAATCATCGACCGCAGGTTAGCCGGCAAGAACAAGAGCATCGCCAATCGCGAGCGCTTCCTGCGACGCGTCAAGAGTTACATTCGCCGCGCCGTTTCCGACGCGGTGCGCGATCGCAGCATCAAAGACATTCAAAGCACTCAGAGCATCACCATTCCCAAGAAGGACATCTCCGAGCCCTCGTTCCGTCACGGACCGGGCGGCAAGCGCGAGTACGTTCATCCGGGCAATGCGGATTACATTCGCGGTGACAAGATTCCGCGCCCGCCGGGCGGCGCGGGCGGCGGCGGCAAGAGCGCGAGCAACGAAGGCGAAGGGCAGGACGACTTCGTTTTCGAGCTGTCGCGCGAAGAGTTCATGCAGTACTTCTTCGACGATCTCGAACTGCCGCGCCTCGTCAAGACGCAACTGCTCGCCGTGCCGACGTGGAAGAACGTGCGCGCGGGCTGGGCGGCGGAAGGCACGCCCAACAATATCGACGTGGTGAGATCGCTGCGCTCCGCGCTCGGACGGCGCATCGCGCTCGGCTGGCCGCTTGCATCGCAACTGCGTGAGATGGAGCGCCAGCTCGAACAGCTGAAGGAAGAGAACGGCGATCCCGAAGACATCGCCCGGCTCGAAGCGGATATTGTCATCATGCAGGGCCGGATCACGCGCATTCCGTTCATCGATCCGTTCGACCTGCGCTACATCAATCGCGTGAAGCAGCCGACGCCGTCGAGCAAGGCCGTGATGTTCTGCCTGATGGACGTCTCCGGTTCGATGGACGAGCAACGCAAGGATTTGTCCAAGCGCTTCTTCATCCTTTTGTATCTGTTCCTGCAGCGGAACTACGAGAAGATCGAAGTCGTGTTCATCCGGCACCATACGCGCGCGGAAGAAGTGGACGAAGACACGTTCTTCCATTCGACGGAAAGCGGCGGCACGGTTGTGTCGAGCGCGCTCGAACTCATGAAGAAGATCATGGACGAGCGTTATTCGCCGACTGAATGGAACATTTACGGCGCGCAGGCATCGGACGGCGACAACTGGACGGACGACTCGCCCAAGTGCCGCAAGCTGCTCGCGGAAGACATCCTGCCGAAGGTCCGGTATTTTGCCTATATTCAAGTTGCGCCGGAGGAGCAGAATCTCTGGTTGGAGTATGCTCAGCTTGCGATGGGCGCGCCTGAACTCGCCATGAAGAAGGTCGATTCGGCGGCGGACATCTATCCGGTGTTCCGCGAGCTGTTCGAAAAGCAGCAGGCGGCCGCATGACGACGCGGCATTTGCACAACGAGACGCGTGGGTATCAGCTGGAAGGCACGGACGATCGTGTGGATTCCCAGCTCGAATCAGAGGCCAGGCAACGCAAGGCGTCCGCGAAAGCAGACGGCGCGCACGAGGAAGGCAGAATGAATGTATCGGAGAAGCGGCGACCGCTGCCGTGCCCGTCGGACTGGAGCGTCGAACTGATCGAGGAGTACGACGCCGAGATATCGCGCGTCGCGAACCGTTATGGTCTCGACACCTATCCGATCCAACTGGAAATCATCAGCTCCGAGCAGATGATGGATGCGTATGCGTCCGTCGGCATGCCGGTGAATTATCGCCACTGGTCGTTCGGCAAGCACTTTCTTGCGACCGAGAAAGGCTATCGGCGCGGGCAGATGGGCCTCGCGTATGAGATCGTTATCAACTCGAATCCCTGCATCGCGTATCTCATGGAAGAGAACACCATGACGATGCAGGCACTCGTGATTGCGCACGCCGCGTACGGGCATAACTCCTTTTTCAAGGGCAATTATCTTTTCCGCCTGTGGACGGACGCGCACGCGATCATCGATTACCTCGTCTATGCGAAGAATTACATCGCGGAGTGCGAGGAGCGTTACGGGCTGGATCGCGTCGAGGAACTGCTCGATTCGTGCCACGCGCTGATGAATTACGGCGTCGATCGCTACAAGCGGCCGCAGAAACTGTCGCTGGCGAAGGAAGCGGCGATGCGCCGCGAGCGCGAAGCGTATCTGCAATCGCAGGTCAACGAACTGTGGCGCACGCTGCCCAAGGGCAAGGAGCCGTCGCCCGAGGAAACCGAGAGCCGGTATCCGCCGGAGCCGCAGGAGAATCTGCTGTATTTCGCGGAGAAGAATGCGCCGTTGCTTGAGCCGTGGGAGCGGGAAGTGATCCGCATCGTGCGCAAGATCGGGCAATATTTTTATCCGCAGCGGCAGACGCAAGTCATGAACGAAGGCTGGGCCACGTTCTGGCATTACACATTGCTGAACACGCTCTATAACGAAGGCCGTCTCGAAGACAGCTTCATGATGGAGTTTCTGCATTCGCATTCGAATGTGGTGTATCAGCCGCCGGTGACGAAGCCGTATTACAGCGGCATCAATCCGTACGCCCTCGGCTTTTCGATGATGAGCGACATTCGCCGCATCTGCGAAAACCCGACGGACGAGGATCGCGAATGGTTCCCGGAACTCGCGGGAAGCGACTGGCTGGAATCGCTGCATTATGCGATGCGCAACTTCAAGGACGAGAGCTTTATCGCGCAGTATCTGTCGCCGCATCTGATCCGGGAAATGCGTCTGTTCTCGATTCTCGATGACGATATGCGCGATGCGCTGGAAGTGTCGGCCATTCATGACGACAGCGGATATCGTTACGTGCGTCAGGCGCTGTCGCGGCAATACGATATTCATCATCGGGAGCCGAACATTCAGGTTTATTCGGTGAACACGCGTGGGGATCGCAGCCTGACGCTGCGGCATTTCATGACGGATAACCGCCATCTCGCGAACGATAGCGACGAAGTGCTCAAGCACATGGCGCGCTTGTGGCAATTCGACGTTTATCTGGAAAGCGTCGATGAAAACGGAACGGTGAGGAAGCGGTTCGAATGCCGGTATACGGCGCCGAGTACGCGCTGACATCACCTCCGACAGTTATCTGAACAACGCGCGCCGTCTTGAAAGGACGGCGCGTTTTTTTTTGCTCAGACGTCGCTTCGCATGGATCGCAGTCAGCCACGAATTAAGAGGATTCGTCTAAACAATCTGCGCTACATGACTGAGAATTGTCCGCAGGAGGATCGAACCATGGCGGACAATTCAGCACCCAGTTTTGATAAATGGCGCGACGGAATAAGTGCAGCGGTTGGGGATGATAGATGGAACAGTTGGGACAATGAAGTTCAACTGGCGGTCAGCGAATTCAATCATCACCTGATCGGAAACGCGGGATATCGACCGCTCGATTGGCGGATCATCAAGGCAATGACATGGGTCGAATCCGGCGCCAACAGTTCCGAATGGAAAAAGAAGCCGATGCAAATAGGTGTAGCAGGAGATCCGGGGCTGTCAGCGCTGCTCTCTGCCAAGGAAGGTGGAGACTTGATTCTGCCGCCAGCATGGAAGTCCCGCCTCACGGTCGCGTCGGTCAGAGCAGACCCCCTTCATAACATTCGGGCGGGAGTGGGTTATCTGCTCATGCGTTCGGCAAGATTCGAGTACCGAAGTGTGCTGGACGGCGATTCCAGAACGTTCGATGTAACCGTCAAGGCTGGCGATAGCCTCGAAAAGATCGCAAAGGCGCAGGGGAGTACGGTCGATGTGCTCAAAAGCCTGAATCCGGCAGCGAATATCCTGCGCTCGGGTCAAATCTTAAAGTGCCGAAAGGCATCGATCGGACAAGTCATCACTGGCTGGCGACCGATAAACTCAGCCATGATTGCGAATCGCTATAACGGCGGTGGGGACAGCGAGTACGCAAAAAAATTCGACTACGTCTGGACCATTATTGCGCGATGAAGAATGAGAAGGCCATGAGTACGTTAAGGCGCGTCGGCGTGAGTCTAATAGCCTGCTTTCCATTTTTCGGTCATGCAAATTCAGTGTTGAGCGAAAAGGAACTACGCGCACAATGCAGTTCACTCCACTTTTCGCAGGTGCACGTGCGCGCGTGCCTGGAGGAAAAAGCAAATCAGAGCGAACGCGATTTGAAACAGGCCGAACAGAATGCTATCAGCGCGCTCGCGCAGTGGGATGAAGACGACAGATTCAGCCGCGCGGCCCGAGCGGGTCTCTCAACGTCGAATAAGTCGTTCACTCAGTATCGTGAGGCTCAATGCAAATTCTCAGCGTCACTCAATGGTGGGGCCGCAGGGAATTCTCACGAGATCAGGCGACTCGCGTGCATCGCAGAACTCAACAGCAGACGCGCAGAACAACTGCGCAGCGCAGCGTCGGAACTACCTTCGAAGTAACCGGGGTGAGTGGCATGGCAGCGCGCCAATGCTGCGAGACCACCACTACGCGCCGCAATTCAGATCGCCTTCAACTTGATAACCAGCGTGCGTTTCCCTCGTTCGATAGTCACCTCGCCGGTCGCGGCCGCGTTCAACAGTTCGAGCAGACGGACGAACTTAAGCGTCGCAACCGACGTCCGCTCAACCATGACGACCCGATCGCCAATCTCGATGCCGCTTGCGGCCAATCTGCCGTCCGGTGCGAGTGCGGCGACCCTGTAGCGATCGCCAGCGCGCTGCAGGCCAGCGCCGATAATAGAGGGCGTGCTGTCTTTGGGCGTATCGGGAAGATCGAAGCAGAACCGGTAGTGACGGAAATCCATTTCGAAGCGGTCCATCTTTTCCAGCAAGCCCTGGCCGATACGAGGCGTTGGTGAGCCTGCCAGCACCGTGAGTTTCGGTAGCGCCTTCTGACCGATGGCGAATCCGGCGATCAAACCCTGCTGATTCGGCGTGAATCGATCGGTCGCATCGTAGGAAAAGGTCGTATTGATGCGCTCGAACCATTGCGCTTCCGCGATCGCATCGAACGTTTCCTGTGGCAGCGCGACATCCCCGTTGTCGCCCGTATCGAGCAGGAACGGCAAAGATTCGTCCCTGAGACGCAGTTCGATGAGCGGCGTTCGCTGCGCGGCATCCAGCGTCATGAACGCGCACTGCTGCCATGCATGCGCAGGTGCTTCGCCGGCATACGCGGAGAGCCGCCCGGCAACATAATCGGCTCGCCATGTCAGATTGCGCATCGACTCCATCCCGATGATGCCGTCGAAAGGCCTCTCATCGACGGAAGAAAGGCGCGCCATGTCACCGATGAGCACCGGTCCGCCCGCCGCCATCGACCAACCGTCGAGACGGATCGCCGGACTCGTGCCAAGCTCCATGCGCATCGTGTCGCTCGCCGTTCCGCTCGTGACGGCGCGGTCGCCAACGGGCTCCGATAGCAGGCCGTTCCTGAGGAAAACCGCTTCGGCGGCCGGCGTCATCGGGACGGCGGCCAGCCGACCGCGACTATCGAGTACGTTCAGGGTCGCACCTGTATCCAGAAGGACCCGCACTGATTTGCCGTCCGCGCTGCGCGCCTCGAGGAGCCAGTGGCCGTCACGCTTGAGGGGAACCGAAAGCACCGGAACGTCGTCGGCCGCGGCGGGCATGTCGTCGTGCCTGCCGTTGCAACCGGCGAGCACCGCGCAAAGTAAAAAGCCAGTTGCCGTTGCTCGAAGTTTTGCGAGTCTGGGATCGGTTGTCATGCGGTACTGCCGGATGGTGGTTCGAAACCGCCACCATACAGACAGCCTACACGCCAAGACACATCTTCTTGATGATTCGTTACAGACGAGCAGGCCACGACACCAGGCAGACCAACGCGCGTCACTCGCCCCGGCCGCTCACCCCATCCTGCGAAAACAAATCCCAGCTCGCCATGAACAGCGCCGCGACGAGCGGCCCGATCACGAACCCGTTGATGCCGAAAAGCGCCATCCCGCCGAGCGTCGAAATGAGCACGACCCAGTCCGGCATTTTCGTATCCTTGCCGACGAGAATCGGTCGCAGTACGTTATCGACGAGCCCGATCACCACGACGCAGAACGCGACCAGAATCAGCCCCTTGACGATTTGCCCCGTCATGAAAAAGTAGAGCGCGGCGGGCGCCCACACGATTGCCGCGCCGACCGCGGGCAGCAGCGACAAAAACGCCATCAGCACGCCCCACAAAAGCGAACCGCCGATGCCGAGAATCCAGAAAATCAGCCCGCCGAGAAGACCCTGCACGGCCGCAACCGCGATGTTCCCCTTGACCGTCGCGCGCACCACGGTCGTGAACTTCGCGATCAGATGCTGCTTCGGCTCGGGATCGAGCGGAATCGCGCGCCGGATGCGCCGTCCGATTTCGCCGCCATCGCGCAGTAGAAAAAACACCAGATAAAGCATCACGCCGAAGCTCACCACGAACTGGAACGTGTTCTGCCCGATCGACAGCGCCTGCGTCGCGGCGAACTGGCTGATCTGCGACGCGCCTTCCATCAGCTTGCGCTGCACGCCGGGAATGTCGTCGAGTCCATAACGGCCGAGCAGTTGCTGCACCGACGCCGGCAACGCGTGCAGCACATGCTGGAAGTAAAGCCCGAAATTCAGCTCGCCGCTCTTGATCCGCGCGTAGACGAGGGCGATTTCCTGCACGAGCGTCACCGCGACGATCGCGAGCGGAATGATGACGATGAGAATCGCGGCGGCCAGCGTCGTCAGCGCGGCGAGGTTTCGACGCTTGCCGAAGCGCGCGGCGAGGTAACGCTGCATCGGCTGAAACAGGATCGCGAGAATCGCACCCCAGAAGATGGCGCCAAAAAACGGCAGCAGCACCCAGGCGAGCGCGAGCGTCACGACGCACAGCAGGATATGGAAGAAATTCTGATTGACGTTGTGGTTATTCATTAGCGGCCAGGAAACAAACAAAAGGGCGAAGAGCGGGGCGTTCGCGCTAGGGTTCGAGCAAGAATTCGTCCAAGGGTTCGCCGCGAACCGGCCGATTGTTCGGTCACTGCTGGAGCCGAACCGCTCGCGTCGACTAAAATCCGGCTTCCAATCCTTGCGGATCGCTTTCCGGGAACACGGCGAGCAGGCGCGCGAACGAGCCGATCGTTCGTACGCGGCGTTTATCCGCTCAACGCATCGAACAATGAATCCAGGCGTCGTCTACGCATTCGCGGCCTTTGCCATCTGGGGCCTTTTTCCGATTTACTTCAAGGCCTTGCATTCGATCGGCGCGGTCGAGATGCTCGCGCATCGCATGGCGTGGTCGATGGCATTCCTGCTGATCGTCATGACCGTGCGGCGTCAATGGAAGTGGCTCGGCCCCGTCCTGCGCGACAAGCGTCTGCTTGCGCGTTTCGCCGCGAGCGCCGTGCTGCTGTCGGCGAACTGGGGCATCTATATCTGGGCGGTGAACGACGGGCGCATCGTCGAGGCGAGTCTCGGCTACTTCATCAACCCGCTCGTCAACGTGCTGTTCGGGATGGCGTTCCTGCACGAGCGGCTGCGGCCGGTGCAGTGGCTCGCGGTGACGATCGCCGCGGCAGGCGTCGCGTGGCTGACGTGGGTGAACGGCGCGCCGCCGTGGATCAGTCTCGCGCTCGCGCTGACCTTCGGCGGCTACGGGCTGTTGCGCAAGACCGCATCGCTCGGCGCGCTCGAAGGACTCACGCTCGAAACGATGCTGTTGTGTCCCGTTGCGCTGCTGTATCTCTTTTTTCTGAATTCGCACGGCGGCAGCGGCTTCGAACATGCCTCGCTCAGCGTGAAACTGCTGCTTGCGGCGGCGGGGCCCGTGACCGCGGTGCCGCTGCTGCTGTTCGCGGCAGGCGCGCGGCGCATTCCGCTATCGATGCTCGGGCTCATCCAGTACATCACGCCGTCGCTGCAATTGCTGATCGGCGTCGTGATCTATCACGAGTTCTTCGGGCACGATCAGGTGATCGGCTATGGCGCCATCTGGACCGCGCTCGCGATCTACTCGCTCGAAGGCGTGGTTCGCGCCCGCGCGGCCCGCGTCTGAACGATCAGCGCAACGCGTCGCCGAAGCGGTATTCGACCGTCGCTTCATCGAGCTTCGCCTTGATGTCGGGATCGATCGGCTGATCGACGGCCGCGAGCGTCTCGTTCAGCTGATCGGGCCGGCTCGCGCCGATGATCGCCGACGTCACCGCCGGATTCGCCAGCACCCACGCGAGCGCCGTGCTCGCGAGCGAGCGTCCGGTCGGCGCAACGATTCCGTTGATCGCTTCGATGGTGTGAAATTCGCGCTCGTGCCAGTAGCGCTGCGTATACATCGCGCCTGCCTTGCCGACCGCGCCGGTGAAGCGTCCGTCGCTCGGGGCGGCGTCGTAGCGGTGCTTGCCCGTCAGCAGTCCGCCGGCGAGCGGGTTGTAGGGAATGACGGCGAGTCCTTCCTCGGTCGCGAGCGGCAGCAATTCGCGCTCGATCTGGCGAAAGAGCAGGTTGTAGCGCGGCTGCACGGAGACGAAACGCGCGGCGCGCAGCACATCCGAGCGGCCGAGCGCGCGCGCCAGCCGGTACGCCAGAAAATTCGACACGCCGATATAGCGCGCCTTGCCTTGCCGCACGATGGTATCGAGCGCTTCGAGCATCTCGTCGAGCGGCGTGTCGTGATCGTCGTTGTGAAGCTGATAGAGATCGACGTAATCGGTATCGAGCCGTTTAAGCGATGCATCGATCGCGTCGAGCAGATGCTTGCGCGATGCGCCCTTGTGCCACGCGAGCGGCCCCATTTCATGCACGGCCTTGGTCGCGAGAATGTAATGGTCGCGACGGCCTTTCAGCCAGCGGCCGACGATTTCCTCGGTGCGGCCCGCGAGATCGTGCCCGCTGCCGAGCGGATAGACGTTCGCCGTGTCGATGAAATTGACGCCCGCGTCCGCCGCCCGGTCCATGATGCTGCGCGACACGTCTTCCTCGGTCTGCAGGCCGAAGGTCATCGTGCCGAGGGTGAGACGCGAAACGGTGAGACCGGTATTGCCGAATTTGCGGTATTGCACGGTTGCGCTCCAAAGATCGGTTGGACGGACAGAATACTTGCTATGCCGCGCGCTTGCCCGCTGCGGCAGGCGCGGAGCGGCCCGGCGCGTCATCGAGATAGCGGAACACGACACCCGACAGCAACGTGACGACGCCCATGCACACGAAACTCAGCTTGAAGCCGGTCGCAGTCGAGAACGACCCCTCGAAGAGCTGCACGAGCGAGCCGCCGATCGACACGCCCAAACCGATCGCGAGCATCTGCACCATCGAGAAGAGGCTGTTGCCGCTGCCCGCGTCCTTGCTCGACAGGCCTTTCAACGTGACGCTGTTCATCGCGGCGAACTGCATCGAGTTGCACGCGCCGAACACGGCGAGAATCGCGATTTCGACGGCGAGCGGCAGCGTCGGCGAAAACAGCGCGAACGCGACGATCGACGCGCCCACGAGCGCCGTGTTCACGAGCAGGAACATGTCGTAGCCGTAACGCTTCACGAGCTGCGCGATCCAGCGCTTGCTGATCGTGCCGGCGATGGCGATCGGCAGCATCATCAGACCCGAATGCAGCGGGCTGTAGCCGAGTTCGAGCTGCATCAGAAGCGGCAGCAGAAACGGCACGGCGCTCGATCCGATCCGGCATAGCAGATTGCCGATCAGCCCGACGCTGAAGTTCGGCTCGCGAAAGAGCGCGAGCCGAAAGAGCGGATTGCGCTTCTTGCGCGCGTACGGAACATAAGCGAACGCCGACACGGCCGCGAGCGCGAACAGCGCCGCCGATACCGCGCCGCGATGCGTCTCGACCGGGCAATCGAGCGCGAGCGAGAACGACACCATGCACATCGAGAGCAAGCCGCAGCCGACGAAGTCGAAGGGCGGGGCGTCATGCACCGTGTCGTTCGGCAGGAAGCGCTGCACCGCATACAGGCCGACCGCGCCGATCGGCACGTTGATCAGGAAGATCCAGTGCCACGAGAACGACTCGACGAACCAGCCGCCAAGCGTCGGGCCGAGAATCGGGCCGACCTGGCCGGCGACGGAGATCATCGCGAGCGCGGAAACGTAGGCTTCGCCCGACACGGCGCGCAATATGGCGAGACGCCCGATCGGCAGCAGCATCGAGCCGCCGACGCCCTGCAGCACGCGCGCGAGCACCAGTTGGTTCACCGAGTGCGCGTTCGCGCAGGCGAGCGAGCCGATCACGAACAGCGAAATGGACACCTGATAGACGCGGCGCGTGCCGAAGCGGTCGGCGAGCCAGCCCGATGCGGGTGTGAGCAGCGCCATCGTGAGCGTGTAGGCGACGACGATCGACTGCATCGCGAGCGGCGCGGCGTTCAGACTGCGCGCGATGGAAGGCAGCGCCGTGTTGACGATGGTCGTGTCGAGCGCCTGCATGAAAAAGCCCACGGCGACGATCCAGAGCAGTGCCGTGTGGGAGGAACCTTTGGTCATGTGGAAGCGGAGTTGCGGAGGGTCGCGCGCCCACGAAAGCCTTTTGAAAACAAGGTCGTTTGCGCGATATGTGAAATCTTAATGACTCCGCACGTCATCGGGAAGACCGCTAGCCGCATTGACTGTCATCGGAATATGCGATGACAATATCGCATGCTCAATCCAGTCTGGCTGACGACATTCGCGACGGTGGCCGCGTCGCACAGCTTCACCGACGCCGGGCGCCAGCTCGGGCTGCGGCAGTCGAGCGTGTCCGAGCATATTCGTCGCCTGGAGGAGAGCGTCGGGCGGCGGCTTTTCGTGCGCGATACGCATTCGCTCGCGCTCACCGCCGACGGCGAAGCGATGCTGGTCCACGCCCGCGTGATTCTGGAAGCGATGGCGCACGCGCAGTCGCAGTTCAGCTCGCCGCGGCTGCGCGGACGCGTGCGGCTCGGCTCATCGGACGATATCGCGCTCGGGCCGCTGCCGAGCGTGCTCGCGGCCTTTCGCGACACGCATCCCGATGTCGAGCTGGAGATTACGATCGGCATGACGGGACGGCTCTATCAGATGGTCGATGCGGGCGAGCTCGATCTCGCGGTCGGCAAGCGGCGTCTGGGCGATGCGCGCGGCATGCGGCTTTTTTCCGGCCGGCTCGAATGGCTCGCGAAGCCGGGAACGGTCGTCGATACGAAAGAGCCGCTGCCGCTCATTCTGGTCTCGGAGCCGAGCGTCACGCGCGGCGTCGTGCTCGATTCGCTCGCGATGTCCGGCGCAAGCTGGCAGATGGTCTGCACGAGCAGCAGCCACGCCGGCTGCATCGCCGCGGCGCGCGGCGGTCTCGGGCTGACGGTGCGCTCGCATTTCCTGGCGGCGCGCGGACTCGCGCCGCCGGTGAATCGCGCCGACTTGCCCGAATTGCCCGAAGTGGAATTCATCGCGTTCGGCGCCAAACATCTGAGCCGTCCGGCCGAAACCTTGCTACAGCTTCTGGAAAATAGCGATCTGCGCGGCGAATGGGACGGCGAATGACATGCGCGGGCAGCGCACCGGACGCGGCCCTGCAACGACCGGCAGACCCGAATGGCTATCTGCAAACTGTTCTTATATATTGTGCGGCGTTTGAAGTAGCCACCTTAAAAGACGTGCTTCGGTTCTTCCTTTTCTTCACTTCCGGTTTGCCCGGCATCCGTGCGCTTCTCGCGGCGATCGCGTTCGCCGCGTGCTCGAACGCCCACGCGGCGACCTATCTGACGAAACACTGCGCCGATCTCGAAGGGAAAACCGTGCCCGCGTCGATCATCGGCTTGCCGACGCGCGGCGCGGCGATCGTTTCGGCATCGGTCGTCAAGGCGGCGGCGCTCGGCAACCGCAACGGCGAATACTGCCGCATTACCGGCTTCATCAGGGCGCTGCAGGACACGACGCCCGATATCCGCTTCGAAGTGAATCTGCCGAGCCGCTGGAACGGCCGCGCCCTGCAGATGGGCGGCGGCGGCTACAACGGCACCATCGTTTCCGGCACCGAGCCGATGTCCTTCGCCCCCGATTCGACGCCGCTCGCGCGCGGCTACGCGACCTTCGGCTCCGATTCGGGCCACGTCGGCAATTCGGGGCGCGCGGACTTCGCCGGCAACGACGAAGCCATCGTGAACTTCGGCTTCGGCCATCTGAAGAAAACCCGCGACGTCGCGCTCGCGCTGATCCAGATGGGCTACGGGCGGGCGCCCGAAAAGACCTATTTCGCGGGCGGCTCGACCGGCGGCCGCGAGGGCTTCACGGTGATCGAGCGGTTTCCGAACGACTACGACGGCGTCATCGCCAACGCGCCCGCCATCAACTTTTCCGGCGTGCGGCTGATGGGCGTGAAGGTCGGCCAGGCGTCGTATGCGAAGCCGGGCGGCTTCGTCGGCCTTGCGCAGCAGCGGCGCGTCTTCGAGACCGTCGTGCACGATTGCGACCGGCTCGACGGCGCGGCGGACGGGATCGTCAGCAATGTCGAGGCGTGCAGGAAACTGGAGCCGCAGATCATCGCGTCGCTGCGTTGCGAGAACGGGCAGCGGCCTTCCTTGCGCGACAGTTGTCTGTCGGACGCGCAGATCGACACGCTCGAGACCCTGCGCGACGGCGTCACCTTGCCGTATCCGCTCGCGTATGACGTCAGCGCCTATCCGGGCTACAACGTGTTTCAGGGCGTGGACTTCTCCGGCGCGCTCGGCCTCGGCGATTCGCCGACGCTGCTCAATCCGCCGACGTTCGCCGCGAACGGCTATCTGTTCGCCCAAGGCGATGCCTATATCCGCCACTTCGTCACGCGCGATCTCGCGTTCAGCTCGCTCACGTTCGACGTCGACACGCCCGGGCGCTTCAAGCAGCGCCTCGTCACGCTCGCGTACACCGTCGGCGCGATGAACCCGGATTACACCGCGTTCATCGCGCATGGCGGCAAGCTCATCGCGATGCACGGCCTCGCCGACGAAGTCATCAGCCCGAATCAGACGATCGCGTTTTATCGCGGGCTCGTCGATCGTTACGGAAAGGACAGCGTCGATGCGTTCATGCGGCTCTACATGGTGCCGGGATTCCAGCACGGCAACGGCGTGTTCATCCCCGCGTGGGACGAGCTCGGCGCGCTCGACGACTGGGTGAGCAACGGCATCGCGCCGGAGACGCTCATTGGCAGCGACATCGCGCCCGCCACCAACGGACGCACGCGGCCGATGTGCCGTTATCCGAACTATCCGCGCTATATGGGCAAGGGCAGCATCAACGTCGCGGCGAGCTTCCGTTGTGTCGAGCCGTGAGCATCGGCATCGTCAGAATGCGTTGGCGTGCCGGTCCGATATGCGCGGCCAGTATCTCGCCAGCCAGCGCGACACGAGTCCGCGCTTCGCGACGCGATACGACGTGAGCGACACCTCGATCGGCTGATCGCTCTCGGACGTGAGCCACACACGCTCGCCGCGCGCGAGACGCACGACATCGCCGGGCTTCATCCAGTAATCGTACGGATCGCGATGACGCGTCAGCCAGATCGACGGCGCCGCCGCATCGCCGATGCGCAGTTCGGCGTCGCGCGTGAGCCGCCACGACACCATCTGATGCGGATGCACTTCGACAAAGACCACGACGCGCGCGCCCGATGCAGCAAGGCGCCCGGAAGCGACGCCGTGGCCGACGCCATGACGCGCGAAAACTTGCGATACCTTTTCCATCTCTGCTCTCCATGATGTGAGCCGAAGACGGAACCTTGCACGCAAAAACAAGAAGGCCCCGTCTTGCGGCGGGGCCTTCGGAATCTGTCTGCTTGCTTTTCTGCTAGCGCACACGCTGTCCCGATGACCCGCCACGGATGGCGTTCATGCGGTTTTTAATCGCGGCGATGGAGAAAAGGATGGCTGCGTGCATGTGTCGCAGTATCGATGGGCATGTTCGTGTTTGTCAATATCGAGATAGACTTGAACGCATCAAAAAACATTCGGAGGCTCGTCGTGGCTTATCTGCTACTCGTCGTGGAACCGGTCGAACAGCGTGGCCAGCGCACGGAGGAAGAGGGGCGCGAGGCGTATCGCCAGATGGGCGAATTCGCGGAAGGACTGAAGGCGCGCGGCGTGCTGCGCGCGGTCGAATCGCTGACATCGCTCAGGGATGCGGCGCGCGTCAGCGCAACGAAGGGCGATGCGCGCGTCATCGACGGACCGTTCGCCGAAGCTAAGGAGATGATTGGCGGCTTTTTTCTGATCGATTGCGAAACGCGCGCCGAAGCGGTCGCGATCGCGGCCGAATGTCCGGCAGCGAAATGGTGCACCGTCGAAGTCCGAAAAGTCGGCCCTTGCTATACCTGACACGCGCTTCGTGTCGATTTTCCTGCGCGCCGTTCGTCGTGGTATTGAAAACAGCGATCAACCCGGAGACCGCCGCCATGCACAAACAAATTTTCGTGAACCTTCCCGTTCGCGATCTCAAACGTTCGATGACGTTTTTCAAGGCACTGGGCCTGAGCTTCGATCCGGCGTTCACGAATGACGACGCCGCGTGCCTCGTCATCGGCGAAAACATTTACGCGATGCTGCTCGTCGAAACGTTCTTCCAGACTTTCACCGAAAAACCGATCGTCGATGCCCACGCGAGCACCGAAGCGCTCGTGTGCCTGTCGTGCGAGAGCAGGGCGGAAGTCGACGATCTGGTTGCGAAAGCCATCGCCGCGGGCGGACGTGCGCCGCGCGCGCCGCAGGATCACGGCTTCATGTACGGCCACGGATTCGAAGATCTCGACGGCCATATCTGGGAGCTCGTGCACATGGATCCGGAAGCGGCGTGAGCGGGCGCGCGAAACGGCACAGCACGCGGGACGATGCCGCCCGGCGCGCCATCGACGCGGTGTGGCGCATCGAGTCCGCGAAGGTGATCGCGAGCGTGGCGCGCGTCGTGCGCGACGTCGCGCTTGCCGAGGAACTGGCGCAGGACGCGTTCGTCGCCGCGCTGGAACACTGGAGCCAACCGGGCGTGGGCGTGCCCGAGAAGCCGGGAGCGTGGCTCATGACGACAGCGAAGAACAAGGCGCTCGACCGTCTGCGGCAACACGCGCTGCACGCGCGCAAGCACGAAGAATACGGACGCGATCTCGACGCGCGGGAAGCGCATATCACGCCCGATTTCGTCGATGCGCTCGATGCCGCGCGCGAGGACGACATCGGCGACGATCTGCTGCGGCTCATCTTCACGGCGTGTCATCCGGTGCTGTCCGTCGATGCCCGCGCCGCGCTGACGCTGCGCCTGATCGGCGGACTCACGACGGATGAAATCGCGCGTGCGTTTCTCGTGCCGGAGCCGACGATCGCGCAACGTATCGTGCGCGCGAAGCGCACGCTGTCGGCGGCCCGCGTGCCGTTCGAGGTACCGAAAGCCGATGCGCGCGCCGCGCGGCTCGGATCGGTGCTCGAAGTCATCTATCTGATTTTCAACGAAGGCTATTCGGCGACCGCCGGCGACGACTGGATGCGACCGGCGTTGTGCGAAGACGCGCTCAGGCTCGGGCGCATCCTCGCGGAGCTGACGCCGGATGAGAGCGAGGTTCATGGGCTCGTCGCGCTGATGGAGATTCAGGCGTCGCGGACCAAGGCGCGCGTCGACCGGGAAGGCCGTCCGGTGCTGTTGCCGGATCAGGACCGCAGCCGCTGGGATCCGCTTCTGATCCGGCGCGGGCTTGCCGCGCTGGAGCGATCCGAAGCGCTGGGCGGTGCGCGCGGCGTGTATGCGTTGCAGGCGGCGCTCGCGGCGTGCCATGCGCGCGCGCCGAGCGCCGCCGACACCGACTGGCCGATGATCGTCGCGCTCTACGACGCGCTGATGCAGACTGCGCCGACGCCTGTCGTCGAACTGAATCGCGCGGTCGCCGTGAGCATGGCGTACGGGCCGGAAGCCGCGCTGCCGATCGTCGACACGCTCGCCGACGCACCCGCGCTCAAGAGCTATCACTGGCTGCCGAGCGTGCGGGCGGATCTGCTCGCGAAGCTCGGGCGCAAGAACGAGGCACGCGCGGAATTCGAGCGCGCGGCTTCGCTGACGAAGAACGGGCGGGAACGCGCGTTTCTGCTGGAGCGGGCTGGCGAGATGGGATGAGACTGTGAGAGATGAAATTCGTCCAATCGCGTCATAGATTTAACATAAGACAAATTATCGGCGTTTTTGATGTCACGGCAAAGTTGTAATGTCGTACTTGAGCAAAGTACAGATGTCGCACCGCAGGTATTTCGAGGGCAAGCTGGA
>NZ_JALQDN010000015.1:0-1413 GCF_023631205.1 Caballeronia sp. NCF2
CGCTATCGAGCCGAGGGTGACGCGGGGCTGATTTCGAAGCGCCGCCACCGCCCAAGCAATCACCAGTTGCCCGATGATACGCTCTGCCGCGCGTTGGCGTTGATCCACGAGCGCTATGCCGACTTCGGCCCGACGCTCGCCTGTGAGAAGCTGCGTGAATGTCACGGATTGACGCTATCGAAGGAAACCGTGCGGCATCTGATGATCGAGGCCGGCTTGTGGGTGCCGCGCCGGCAGCGTCCGCCCAAGGTGTATCAGCCGCGCGCGCGGCGTTCGTGCCTGGGCGAGCTGATCCAGATCGACGGCTGCGAGCATCGCTGGTTCGAGGAACGCGCCCCGCAGTGCACGCTGCTGGTGTATGTGGACGATGCCACCAGCCGGCTGATGCAGCTGCATTTCACGCAAACCGAGTCGACCTTCAGCTACTTTGAGGCCACGCGGGCGTATCTCGAGCGCCATGGCAAGCCGATAGCGTTCTACAGCGACCGCGCCAGCGTGTTTCGCAGCGTGGTGGCGCACAAGACCGGGCGCAGCGTCACGCACTTTGGCCGGGCGATGTTTGAGCTCAATATCGACACGCTGTGCGCCAATTCGAGTCCTGCCAAGGGCCGCGTGGAACGCGCGCACCTGACCTTGCAGGACCGGCTGGTCAAGGAGTTGCGCTTGCGCGGCATCAGCACAGTCGCCGAAGCGAATGCCTACGCGCCGCGCTTCATGGCCGATTACAACGCGCGTTTTGCGAAGCCGGCGCGCCGCGCGTTCGATGCACACCGACCGTTGCGCGACGATGAGAAGCTGGACGAAGTGCTGACGTGGCGTGAGCAACGACGCGTCACCAAGACGCTCACGGTGCAGTACGATCGCGTGCTGTATCTGCTCGACGACACCGATGAGAACCGCGCGCTGATTCACCGCTATATCGAGGTCTGGGAGTACCCCGATGGACGCGTGGCGCTTCGGGCGGCGGGCCGCGTGTTGCCTTACCGGGAATACGATCGGCTCACGGAGGTGGATCAAGGCGCGATTGTCGAGCACAAGCGCCTGAGTCACGCGCTGGAGCTTGCGCAGAGGATGCAGGCACAGCGCGATGACCGGCGAGCCTCGGGATCGCCCTCGCGCACGAATCGGGGCATCGAGGTGCGTTCGCCCGAACGCGCACCCGGCACCAAGAAGCAGCGCGAGTTCACGCGCGACGATCTCGAACAGATGATCGGCCAGTTGAGCCAACAGCACACCGCAGCACACGCAAGCGGGACAACAACGGCTCATCGGTCGGGCAAGGCACCTTGAATGCGCACCCGCGCCCTGCCCGTTCAACCCGCTTTCTTCAACACTGCGTGAGAGCAAAATCCTTGGATAGATACGACATCTGTATTTAGCCGGTGGTACGACATTTCAATTTTGCTTTGACAT
>NZ_JALQDN010000016.1:0-41282 GCF_023631205.1 Caballeronia sp. NCF2
CGTGAGAGCAAAATCCTTGGATAGATACGACATCTGTATTTAGCCGGTGGTACGACATTTCAATTTTGCTTTGACATTTGATGTTACGCCGAATTGGAATGTCGTGTTTCGGTCATCGCGCCGGGACCGACTCGAGCGAGTTTCCCCGCCGGCACGCCACCTATAATCGAACGAGACGCGCCGCTATTTTTCAAAAATTGTCGGATTATCAACGCATTAATCAAGAATCCGAAATTTTTGTGAAAAGGCTTGCCGCCTGCGCGCCCGACGCTTCGGCGCACGCAATAATGCCGCCACCTGACTCGGCAAGCTCCCATGATCGACAGTTACCAACAGTTCCATTCCAGCCTGTATGCAGGCGAAATCGAGGCATGTTTCCGTTTTCTCGATGGTCGCTTCGCCGCCGACGGACACACCTCGGAGTACCTGCACGCGCGCGCGCTCGCGCATCTGCGAGGGGGCGATTTTCTGCGCGCCGTCGATATCGGCTGCGAGCTCACGCGCCGATCGAACACCTTCGGCTTCCAGCTTCACAGCCTGTGCGACGCGTGCGCGCATCTCGGATTGAAGGAAGTCGCGCTCAGCATGATCGAGTACGTGGGATGCAAGCCCGATGTCGCACCGATCTTCGCATTCCTGTGGCGCGTCTACGGCTGGCATTATCTCGGCTGCGACGACCGGGTTCTGGAACTGAGCGCGCAAGACGTCGACGAACATTCCGCCTATGTGCTCGGACATCATCAGGGACGCAGCGCGATGCGCCTGAACGGCATCGCGAGCGGCGTCGAACTGTTGCATCGCTATTGGTCATCGCACGAAGCGCGCCGCGTGCTGTTTCCCGATGTCGATATCGAGCATTACTGGTGCGGACAGCGGGTCCTGCCGGCGCATCTGACGATGACGTCGATCGCGTCGGGCCACGGCGATCAAGTGAACTGGGTGCGCTACGCCGGCGCGCTTCAGGCGCTGGGCGTGCAGATCGCCTACGCCGACGGCTCGGACCGGAACTATCGCTTCGCGATGCCCGACGCCGAATCCGCCCGAGACGCCGAAGCCATGCGCGCGGCCGGCTTCGCCGTCGCAACGGACGGCGCGCTGTGGACCGATCCTTTCGCGCTCTTTACCGCGCTTTTCCCGGTGCTTGGTTATGCGTCGTCGGCACGCTATATCGAGCCCGCCGATCCTTGCGCCGCCGATGCAATCGTCGATGAGATCCGCCAGCGCGCGCAGGGCCGGCGCTGCGTCGGCATTTTCTGGTCGTCGTGCGAATCGGCGAACAATTTCGCCAGCCGCAGCCTCGCCCTGCCTGATCTCGTCCCGCTTTTCGACAGCACGCCCGACATCCACTGGGTCGTCATGCAGCGCGGCTTCGAGCGCAAGCGCTGGCTGAACGCCCCGCGTTCGAACGACCTCGACCGCTTCACCACCCTCGCCTCCGACGTCACGCTAACGCAAAGCGTGAGCATCATCGACAGGCTCGATGCGTTCGTCGGCAATGATGGCGCGCTGTCGCACATCGCGGGGGCGCTCGGCAAGCCGTGCTACTTGTTTCTCAATCAGGTCGCGGAATGGCGTTACAAGCGCGATCCGCATGTCACGCCCTGGTATGCCTCGATGCGCCTGGTTCGCGCCCGCGGCCTCGGCGACTGGAACGATGTCGTGCGCAACCTGCAGGCGCTTCTGACGGCGCAAGCGCGCTGACGCGCTACACGATACGCAGTGCGAGTGTCTGCGGAATCTCGCTACGCCGCGTGAGCGCGCACGTCGGTGCATCGTGGCGCGGGCCGCGCACATAGCTTTCGAGCTGGTCGATGGCGAACTGCTGCTCTTCGATCAGATGCCGCACCATATCGCCGATCGAAATCATCCCGACGAGCCGGCCGCCCTCGATCACCGGCAGATGGCGAATCCGCTGCCGCGTCATTAGCGTCATGCATTCGTCGGCGCTCGTTCCGAGGCTGACCGACATCACCGGCGCGGTCATGATCTCGCATACGGTGGTCGTCCGCGAGACTTTGTCCTGCAGGATCACCTTGCGCGCATAGTCGCGTTCGGTGACGATGCCGCACACCGCGTCGCCCACCACGACGACGAGCGCGCCCACTTCCGCCCGCGACATCAGCGCGATCGCTTCGTACACGCTCGCTTCCGCGTCGATGGTGTGAACCGTCGTGTCGCGCTTTGCCTTCAGGACTTGCTTCACCGTTGACATTTGCCGTTCTCCTTGCTGTTTTTGCCGCCGAATTACTGCCGATGCGCGTGACGCTCGCCGATCAGTCGAAGTCGAACAGATCGCCGAGAAAGGATTTTTTGCGCCGCGCATGTTCGCGCTTGCCGCGCGAATCGCCGTAGTGGTAACCGTCCTGCCGATGCGTGCGGCGCTCGCGATCGTGTCCGCGCTCGTCCCATTCGTCGCGCCCGGACGCTTGCGCCTCCGCGAGCGACGCCTGCGCCGCGCGCCGGATGATCTGATCGAGCTCGCCGCGGTCGAGCCACACGCCGCGACAGTGCGGGCAATAGTCGATTTCGATGCCCTCGCGCACGGTCATCAGTAGTTCGGTCGCGGGACATACCGGGCATTTCATGTCGGTTCCTTTCTGATTGCTTTCAATGAAAACAATCTAGCGGAATGGTACGCGTCGAAAAATAGGAGATTTTGAGCGCGTCACTTCGAGAAAACCGAACCGGATGACGCCCTCGCACCGAATTGGTGCGCCCGTGAAGGTCTTGAATCGGAGCGACTTGCGATCCATCTCAAAACCCCGCAAGCTTTCGCCTTGACGTGACGCGCACGCACGCGCGTCGGAACCGCACAACAAAGGCGACACCATGTCCGACAAATCGATGAGCGAAGAACGCCACGGCGCCGAAACCGGCGACCTGCTGTACCTGCTGCAAGGCGCCGACGACTTCAGCCGTTTCGTGTTCCCCGACAGCGAAGCGCTGTTCAAGAGCCTCGCGCGCCAGCAGGCGCCGCATACGCTCTTCATTACCTGCGCGGACTCGCGCGTATCGCCGGAAATGATCACGCAGACGCGCCCCGGCGAGCTTTTCGTGTGCCGCAACATCGGCAACATCGTGCCGGCTTATGGCGAGATGCTCGGCGGCGTGTCGGCGGTGGTGGAATTCGCGGTGCTCGCGCTCAACGTCCGGCAGATCGTGATTTGCGGCCACTCGGATTGCGGCGCGATGAAAGGTCTCGCGTCAGGCGCGGCCATCGCCGATGAAATGCCGACGGTTCACGCATGGCTGCGCAACGCCGAAGCCGCGCGCAGCGTCGTGATGGCGCGCAAGCTGGAAGAAGAACGCATCGTCCAGGCGATGGTCGAGGAGAACATCCGCCTGCAACTGACGCATCTGCGCACGCATCCGGCGGTCGCGGGGCGGCTCGCGCTCGGCAAGCTGCAGGTGCAGGGCTGGGTGTACGACATCGGGCGCGGCAAGGTGTCGATCTACGACGAGGCCGACAGCAAGTTCGAGTCGCTCGAAGAAGCGCGTCTGCGCCTGTTGCGCAAGGACGGGCGTTGACATCGGCACGCCCGGCTTCGCGGCGAGGCGTTGCATAGCGCTTGCTACCGTGATCGATGCCCTCTTTCTCCGAGTGAAAACGTCATGCCTGTCTACGATTACCAATGCGCGGATTGCGGCGCGTTCGAAGCCGTCCGCCGCATCGCCGAGCGCGACGATCCCGCGGCCTGTCCACAATGCGGCGCGACCGCTGCGCGCGTGACGATCGGCGCGCCGAGCGTGGGCGGTTCGAGCGCATCCGCCGGCGCCGCCGAAGAAGCCGGCAGTTACGGCATGAGGCATCGCGGCGGCTGCCTCTGCTGCGGATAGGGCGCTTTGTACCGCGCGGGCACGGTCATTGCAAAGTCACCTCCCGTACGCCCCGCGCAGCGCGGGCGTATCATGCAAGACGACGGTGCGCGGCGCGCAAGGCCGCACGCAGTCGTAGGCATCGACATCGCGAGCGCGTCGTTGCAAGTCTCGCGATGATCGCGCTCAACCGTGTTCCGAACGAAAAACAGGAGGTGATAAGGATGACGATAGAGTTCAGCGGGCGCCGTCATGTCGTGGCGGCAGCGCGTGTCGCGTTCGAGGCGAAGGTGGACGGCCGCGAGGTGTGGTGCAGCATTTCCCTCGATGCGCTCAACGATCACTTCGGCAATAGCGGGACGTCGTCGCACGATCTCCTCTCCGCGTTCGAAGGCGGACGCGTGCAAATCGAAGACGCCGCCCGGCGCGCGCTCGAGCGCAACGGCGGCCAGTCGGTCGAACTGGAAACCAACGATTTCAAGGCATCGCGAGCGGTTTAGGTCTCAAGCGGCGGGCGGCGGCGCAGTGCACCGCCCGCATCAGTGGACGTAGAAACACTTCAATACGTCGAACATCCACCAGACCGGGCACGGCGTTCTGCAAAAGCCGTCGTAGCCCGCGGCGTGCAATGCATCGCGCGGATCCTGCTTGGCATCGGCGGCGAGCGCAATCAGCAACTCCACTTCGCCCTCCGTCCGATCGACGGTCAGCGCTTCGCGCAGCGTGCGCGCCGGCGCGTGGTCGTGCGCGTCGCCGATGAGCGTATCCACGAACAACACCTGCGGCCGCCAGTTGCGGATGAATTGCGACGCGGCCGCCGCATCGCCGATCTGCACGGCCTCGAAACCGCGCATCGCGAGGAGCAGCGCGAACGAATCGCCGACGTTCGATTCCGAATGCACGATCAAGACGCGCCGCGGACTGGCGAGCGCCATCGTCAGCGGATTCCAGATTTCGCACCGGTCGGTGCAGAGGTCGTACGATCGTTCTTCCATGTCGGTCCGGCACGGCGATAAGCCTCTGCCGATATCAGCAACCCAGCAAGGTTGAGGCCCGCCGCGCTTCAGCGTGCGGCCAGCAGACCGACGATGAGCCCGCCGACCGCCGCCAGCGCAATCGATTTCCAGGGATTGTCGTGCACGTAATCGTCCGTGCCCTCCTTAGCCTGCCTGTACTGCGTCGCGATGACGTCCTGCGCGCCCGCCAGCACGTCGCGCGCGCGCCGCGGCATCGGTCGCGACGGATGGTACTGACTGCCCTGTCCTGCGGCGTGCGTCGCGGCGGGCTGCGCGAGCACCGTCGGACTGTCGCCGCCTTCGAGCACATCGCCGTGCACGTGATACGGCGAATACCTTGCGGGCTTGTGCGCCTCGCCCGGCGTGAGCGGCGTCACGCTCGCGGCCTGTCCGTGCGCCATGCCGGGCGCGAGCGCCGCGTCCATCGCGCTCGCGACCGTGCGGCGCGAGAGCGGCGGATCGGCCGGATCGCCCCGGTCGCCGTTTTGCATCGACTGAATCGTGGATGCGTTGCCGTTTGCATTGTCCATGGCTTCTCTCCCGTTGACTGCGTCCATCGCGCTGCAAGAACCATCGTCCATCTTTCGATCATGCAAGAGTCGCACCGATCGGGCCTGCCAGCAACCTCGGCGTCGGCGGTCGGTCGAGCCGCGCGGCGCTTGGCAATTTTTCTCACATAACGGTGAGAAATGCTCGTTTGCGGCGGCATCGGCGCGCGCCTACGATGCGGGATTCCGGGAGCTGGGCGAGCGGGTGAATCGCGCCGCATCGTTCGTTTCACGCCGCGCCGAAACGTCGGCACGACGCACGCCGATACGATGGTTTCGCTCCCGACTTCTATCGCCAAGCCGCCATGAATCCCGTCAATCTCGCTCAACTATTCGTTCTCGCCGCGCTCTGGGGCGGCTCGTTCCTGTTCATCCGCGTCGGCGTGACCGATCTCGGCGTCGCGCCGCTGATGGCGTTGCGCGTGGGCATCGGCGCGCTGTTTCTGCTTCTGATGCTCGCGCTGCGCGGCAAGGCGCGGCCAGCCTTCTCGACGATGCGCGAACGCGCGTGGCCGCTCCTCGTCGTCGGCGTCCTCAATTCCGCCGCGCCGTTTTGTCTCTTCGCGTATGCCGAGCTGACGCTGTCGGCGGGCGTCACGTCGGTCATCAACGCGACGACGCCGCTCTGGGGCGCGATCGTCGCGTATCTGTGGTTGAGCGACCGGCTGACGCGCATGCGCGTGGCGGGACTTGCGATCGGCTTCGCGGGCGTGCTCGCGCTCGTCTGGGATCAGATGTTCGCGCACGACGCGAGCGCCGCCGCCTCCCCGATGGCGACCGCGCTGGCCGCACTCGCCGCGCTCGCCGCATCGGCTTCTTACGGCGTCGCCGCGAGTTACACGAAAAAGCATCTGATGGGCGTCGATTCGCTGACGGTCGCCGCCGGCACGATGAGCGCGGCGACGATCGTGCTTCTGCCCTTCGCGCTCTTTTTCTGGCCGGCCGGCGCCGTATCGTTGCACGCGTGGGGCGCGGTGCTCGGGCTGGGCGTCGCGTGCACGGGCCTCGCCTACATGATGTTCTTCCATCTGATCGCGGTCGCCGGGCCGGCACGCGCGATCACCGTCACGTTCCTGATTCCGATCTTCGGGATTCTGTGGGGCGCGCTCTTTCTCGCCGAGCGCGTGTCGATGGGCATGGCGGCCGCCTGCGCGATCGTGCTGGTCGGCACGGCACTCGCCACGGGCGTGATCAAGCGCGTGCCGCTCGTCGGCGCGCGCCGGTCTCAATGCGTGAAGGAAAGCAAAGCGTGATCGGCTAATGCCAGTGACGCGCGAGCGGCCCGTCCTCTCCGGCGACGGGATCGCTGCGCGGGAACGGCAGTTCTTCCATCGCGATGCGTTCCTGCTCGCTGATCGCTTCGCGGCGGATATCCCATTGCTGCCCCGGCGGATAAGCCCCGACGACCTGAAAGCGCCGTCCGGCCGTCAGCAGGCAATGGCCGGTGCCGGCAGGCAGGACGAGCGCGTCGCCGGCGCTGACCGCGATCACGCGGCCATGCGGGCCGCCGAGAATCAGTTCGGCGTCGCCCGATGCGACGCCGAGCGCCTCATGCGCGGTCGAATGGAAATGGTGATAGTCGAAGACACTGTCGCGCCACTGCGGCGGCCAGCCGTTCTGCGCGAAAAGCGATTCGAAGCGCTCGGCGCAATCGGTGGCTTTCGGGTCGATCGCGCCGCGCCACACCAGGACGGGCAGCCGCGTGTTATTTGGCACCCAGCCGTTCGGCGGCAGCATGAAATGCTCGCAGCGGGCGTGTTGCGACAGCAAGCTTGCAGTTTGCTCGGTCATGTTGCGCTTTCTCCGAAAGAGTCAGAGAAATCGCAGCAACGCACGTTCCAGTCGGAATGGACCGCGCGTCAGCGGCCGTGCCAGTGACCGCCGCCGCCGCTCGAGAAGCCGATGCCGAGCGACACCGATGGCGCCGCGTAGTAGGCCGGTCCATACGCATAGCCATAGGCAGGCGCGTAGCCATAAGCGGGCGCGGGCGCATAGCCATAAGGCGGCGCATAAACGCAGCCGCCGAGCCCCGCCGCCGCCACGAGCGCGACGGGCACGATCAGCGAGCGCGCGAGGCGCGACCGGGTTCGAGTTCGAGTTGAATTTTTCATGATGATGCCCCGTTGCCGCCGGCTTCCGGCTTACCAGTGCCGATAGCCGTAATAGCCGCCGTGATGCGCGTACCAGTCGCGGCGTCCCCAGTAGCGATAGCCATCCCAGTAGCGGTCGCCGTGCCAACCCACGACGATCGCCGGCGCGGGCGCAACCATGACCGGCGCGGGCTGATAGGCGAGGGGCGGAGGCGGCGGCGCGTACATGGGCGGCGGAGGCGGCGCATAGACGGGCGCGGGCGCGACGTACACCGGCGCTGCATAAACCGGCGCAACCGGAACCCCGAGATTGATGCCCAGGCTCACGCCCGCCACGGCGGCTTCGCAAGCGAGTCCCGCCGACAACGCGATACCGAACCCGACCAAGCCCTTGATGTTCATTTCGTCCTCGTCTGAGAAGGCCGACAAGCAGACCGCGATGCGATCCTGGATTCATATGCAGCCATGAATCCATCGTAGCCGCGCCGCGGGCGGGCTGCGTTACAACGCCTGTAACAGATGTGAATCCTGAAACGAATGTGCGAAAAGCCGATGCGACGCCGCTTCGCCCGCGCAGGTTGCGCGCTGTTGCGCCGACGTGGGATAGTTCCGGCTTCGTCAAACGGATGCCTGGACGATGGACTTGTTGCGGAGCATGAGAATCTTTGCGCGCGTGGCTGAAGCGGCCAGCTTCACCGTCGCGGCGCAGCAGATGGACATCACGACGGCGCAGGCCTCGCGCGCGGTCACCGAACTCGAAACGCATCTGCGCACGCGGCTTCTGAATCGCACGACGCGCCGCGTCGCCCTCACCGATGCCGGCAACCGTTATCTCACGCGCTGCAAGGAAGTGCTCGAACTCGTCGATCTCTCCGAGGCCGAGGCGAGCAACGCCCAGGTGTCGCCGACGGGCGTGCTGCGCATGCATGCCCCGATCACCTTCGGCCAGCACTACGTGGTGCCCGCGCTCACGCGCTATCTCGAGCAGCATCCGCAGGTGCGCGTCGAGCTTACGCTTTCGCAACATATCCCCGACATGCTCGACGAAGGCTTCGACGTCTTCCTGCAAGTCACCACGTCCGCACTGCCCGACTCCGCGCTCGTCTCCACGAAAATCTGCTCGATGCCGAGCGTGCTGTGCGCGTCGCCGGGCTATCTCAAACGGGCGGGCACGCCCCAGCGCATCGACGATCTGAAGAACCACGCGTGCCTGCAACTCGTGACGACGTTTTTCCCCGTCGACCGATGGGTCTTCGAAGGCCCGCGCGGCCACGTCGAAGTGGAGCTCGACCCGGGCCGCCTGCGCGTCAATTCCGCCGATGCGCTCGCGGTCGCGCTGTCGAACGGTCTCGGCATCGCGCCGCTGCCGATGCTCGCCGCGCTGCCGTGGCTCGACAGCGGCGCGCTCGTGCGCGTGCTGCCCGAGTGCGAACTTCAGACAATGACCATCTACGCGATGTACGCGTCCCGCCAGTATCTCGATGCGAAGATCCGCACGTGGGTCACGTTCCTGCGCGAGTTCGTCGAAGAGACGCTCGCGAGCCAGGCCGCGTGATCGTCGGATAAAACGCCGCGTTCCTAATACGAATGGCGAAGAAGAGCGCGTATGCGAAGGTTCTCTAAACGCGTAGTTGCAAGCATGCTTCGGAACACTAAACTGCTTGATGGTGCGCCTGCATCTCGTCACGACGATGCGCCGCAACAGAAAGGAGTCGGCCGACATGAACAAGACTCTGCGCGCGAGCACCGCGTTCCCCGCGCGATGGCTCTGCATCGCCACGCTCATCGTCATGGCGTGCATGTCCGCGCGCGCGGAACCGAGCGGCGCGCGCGTCGTCGCCGGTTCCGGCTCGGTGACGAGCGCGGGCGCCAGCACGATCATTCAGCAGAATAGCGGCCGCCTCGCCATCGACTGGAATTCGTTCAGCACGCGCCCTGGCGAAGCGGTCACGTTCAATCAGCCGGGCGCGAATTCGATCGCGCTGAACCGCGTCGTCGGACCGCGCCCGACGGCCTTCTTCGGCAAGCTCGACGCGAACGGCCAGGTGTTCATCGTCAATCCGAACGGCGTGATCTTCGGGCCGGGCGCGCAGGTGAACGTCGGTGGATTGCTGGCATCGACGCTCAATCTGTCGACAAGCGATTTCATGAGCGGCCACTACACCTTTTCGGGCGACGGGCGCTGGCATCGGCATCATCATCATCACGAGGACGGTGCGGCGGTCGTCAATCTCGGCACGCTCACGAGCGCGCCCGGCGGTTATGTCGCGCTGATCGGCGCGCGCGCGATCAACGCCGGCACGATCGACTCGCCCGGCGGTTTCGCGGCGCTCGCGGCGGGCGAGCGCATCGCGGTCACGCTCGGCGATCACAGCATGATCGGCTTGTCGGTGGAGCGCGGCGCGTTGCGTGCGCTCGCCGCCAATCACGGTCTGATTCAGGCCGATGGCGGTCAGGCCTGGCTCGTCGCGAGCGCCGAGGACGCGCTCCTCGCCAATGTCGTGAACAACACGGGCGTCATCCGCGCGAGAAGCGCCGTGAACCAGAACGGCGTGATCCGCCTCGTCGCGGACAAAGGCGTCGTGCAGGCCGGCGGCACGCTCGACGCATCCGCGCCGGATGGCGGCAACGGCGGCGCCATCGAAACGGCGGGCACGCAGGTGCGCGTCGCGCCGGACGCGCAGGTCACGACGGCGGCGGCATCGGGACAAACCGGAACGTGGCGCATTGCAAGCGACTTCGCCGCGCTCGTCGGCGGCGGCGATGCATTCGGACAGCGCTTCGGCACGATTCAGAGCGCGACGCTTTCGCGCGTGCTCGAATCGACCAATGTGTCGATCAGCGCCGCGTCGCCGGCGGGCTTTGCGCCGTTCGGCCTCGTGCTGATCGACGGCCCGGTCGCGTGGAGCGGCGTCAACACGCTTTCGCTCGCGGCGCAGAGCGCTATCCGCGTCGACGCGTCGATCAGCGCGCCGCGCGGCACGCTCGCGATGACGACCGCCGGCACCGCGACACAACAGGCGCCCATCCAGGCGGCCAATGTCGCCCTGCAAGGCGGCGCGGGCGCGTACCGGCTGACGAACGCGGGCAATCGCATCGGCACGCTGGCGGCGAACGCCGGTTCCGTCGACATCGCCGATAGCGCGCCGCTCACGATCGGCCGCGTCGCGGGTTTGTCGGGCGTTTCGGCGAGCGGCGCGGTCACGCTCACGGCGCCCGCGCTCACGCTCGCCGCGCCCATTGCGAGCCGCGCGAGCGGCACGGCGATCACGCTCGCCGCGGCGACCTTCGCGAACCGCGCGGGAGCGAACGCGCTTTCCGCGCCGAACGGCCGCTGGCTCGTCTACTCCGACGCACCCGAGGCCGACGCCTTCGGCGGACTGCAAAGCGGCAATCTCGCGCTCTGGGGCGATGCCTACACCGGCGGCGCCGATGCGCGCGCGGCATCGGCATCGGGCAACCGGTTCGCGTTCAATGCGCGGCAGCAGGTCACGTTGACGGCGATCAACATCGACGCGCCGTTCGAGACGCCGCGCACGCTCGGTCCGAACGACGTGACGATCGCGCTGCGCTACAACGGCGCGAACTACGGCAACGCATTCGCCGACAGCCCGGCGAACCACGAACCGTTCGTCTTCACGGTGACGAGCACCGGCGCGACGCCGGGCGCGGCGATCGGCACGTACGCGATCACGGTCACCGCGACGGGCGGCCCGACCGGGTACACGATCACGACGCAAGGCGGCACGCTGCGCATCGCGGGCACGCCGCCGCCTGCGCCGCCGTCCGTCCCCGTACAGCCGGTGATGCCGCAAGAACCGGAAACGCCCGTCACGACCGTCGCGGCGCTGCCCGGCATTCTCGATTCCGTGCGTACCGACGCGGCCAATCCCGCGCCGCTCTACAACGCGACGCCGGGCCGTCAGCCGGAGTCCGCGCCGCTCGTGCAGCAGCGCACCGATTCGACGAGCGACGGCAGCCGTCTGCCGGACGACGCATGGCCCGGTCACGTATGCCGCATGTGAGGCCCAGGCGCGTGCGACGCTTCGGGCCCCGCGAACGACGCCACAGCGTCGCGTCTCGCCGGCTCGCCGTGCTCATCGCGACGCTCGTCGCGGCGACGGCGCGCGACATGCGCGAAACGCACGCCCAGACGCTGCCGAACGCGGGCAGCATCCTGCGCGAACAGCAGCAGCAAGCGCCCGCGCCCGTCCCGCCTTCCGATCTGCGTCTGAACGTGACGCCCGCGCCCGAACCGCCGCCCGTCTCCGGCGAAACAGGAGGCATCCGCTTCGAAGTGAAAGGTTTCGCGTTCACCGGCAACACGCTTTTCCCGACGGCGGAACTGCTCGACGCCGTGCGGCCGTTCATCGGTGCGGGGCGTTCGCTCGACGATCTCGAAAGCGCCGCCGATCGCGTGAGCGCGTTCTATCGGCGGCACGGCTATCTGGTCGCGCGCGCCTATGTGCCGCCGCAGCAGATCGATGACGGCATCGTGCGTATCGCGGTGAGCGAGGGACGTTACGGTCGCATCGACATCGACAACCAGTCGCGCACGCGCGACCCCGTCATCGCGCGATTTTTCGGCGCGCTCAAACCGGGCGATGTGATCGACGAGCGCGCCCTCACCCGCGCCACGTTGCTCGCGCAGGACGCGGCCGGCACGACGGGCGCGAACGCGACGATCTCGCCGGGCCTTCTTCCCGGCACCTCCGACATGACGCTCGCCGTGCCGACCGCGCGGCCCGTTTCCGGCAGCGTGCAGGCCGACAACTACGGCCAGACGACGACCGGCACCGCGCGTCTCATCGGCGCGCTGCAATGGAACAATCCGCTCGGCATCGGCGATCAGTTGGGCGCGCGGCTGCTCGGCTCGATCACCGGGCAGTTCTACGGCAACATCGGCTACACGGTGCCGGTCGGCGGCAGCGGGTTCGCGTGGGGCGTCGGCTACACGCGCTCGACGTATTCGGTCGGCGGTCAGTTCGACGAACTCGACGCCTACGGCAGCGCCAATGTCTTCTCGACGTTCCTGAGCTACGCGCTGCTGCGCGCGCCGTCGGCGAACGTATTCGCGACGCTCGGCTACGACCACAAGCTGCTGTCGGATCATCTCGGCGCGTTCGATTCCGTCAGCGACAAGACGAGCGATGTCGGCCGGCTCGGGCTCTCGGGCAATCTGACGCTCGAAAAGAGCATCACGACGTTCGACACGGCTATCCAGCAAGGCAACCTGCGCTATAAGACGCCGCAGCCGGAACAGATCGCCGCCCAGATCGCCGGTGCGTTCACGAAGTTCGTGTTCGCCGTGACGCACACGCAGGTGATCGGCGATCAGGCCAACGGCACGCAGCTCTACCTTTCGCTCAACGGCCAGGCGACTTCGCGCAATCTCGATTCGTCCGAGCAGATCTCGCTCGGCGGCCCGTATGCCGTGCGCGCCTATGCGACCGGCGACGCGCCCGTCGACGAAGCGTATATCGCGACCATCGAACTACGGCAGACGATCAGGCAATCGCTCGTGCCGGTGCTCGTGACGCTATCGGGCTTCATCGATACCGCCGATGGGAAGATCGTCGCGCATCCGGTCGCGCCGGGCAGCGATCACGTCCGGCTTTCCGGGCTGGGCGTCGGCGCGACGTTCGCCGCGCCGCACGACTTTCTGCTGTCGATGTCGTACGCGCACACGCTCGGCTACGTGCCTTCGACGCTCGGCACCGGACACGCGAACCGCTTCTGGATCGCGCTCACGAAGTCCTTCTGAGACCGAACATGACGCGCGCCCGACACCTTCTTCTCTTCCTCTTCCTGGCGATGACCGCGCGCGCGGCGTGCGCCGAAGCGGTCGCGACGATCACCGCGCTCGTCGGCAATGTCGCGATTCAATCGGCGGGCGGCGCGCAACGCGTGGCGGCGGTCGGCGGCGACATCGACAACGGCGACACCGTGCAGACCGGCGTCGGCTCTGAAATCGTGATGATCTTCACCGACAAGCAGCGCGTG
Source organism: Caballeronia sp. NCF2 (assembly GCF_023631205.1). Classification (NCBI taxonomy): domain Bacteria; kingdom Pseudomonadati; phylum Pseudomonadota; class Betaproteobacteria; order Burkholderiales; family Burkholderiaceae; genus Caballeronia; species Caballeronia sp. NCF2. The sequence goes on from NZ_JALQDN010000016.1 coordinate 13,474, forward strand.
TATCTGAAGCCCGGCTCGGTGTTTCGCGTCGACGATTTTCATTACGCGGTGAACGCGCCGCAGGAAGACCGCAGCTTTCTGTCGCTCGTGAAAGGCGGATTGCGCGCGCTCGACGGGCTCGTCGCGAAGGAAGGCAAGCCGGAGAACTATCGCGTGAAGACGCCGACGTCGACCATCGGCATACGCGGCACCGAATATTCGGTCACCGATTGCGCGAATCTCGAACCGGGCGCGAACGCGGATTGCAAGGGCGATCAGATCGTCGTCTACGATGGTCAGATCGTCGTCATCAATCAGGTCGACAGGCAGATCGTGCGCGCGGGCGAAGGCGCGATCGTCGTGAGTCCGCGGCTGCCGTTCGGCGTGCTGCCGGCATCGCGCGTGACGCCGGTGGTGCCGTCGGCGGCGTGCCGTTAGCGAGCCCACGATGAGCGAAAACACGAGCCGCGATACGGACGTCATGCGCGCAGCGCAGTTGCACGCGGCGCTCATGTCTTTCGGCGTCGATGCGCACGCGCGCGTGCTGGCGGCGCGGCTCGTCGTCGCGAACGAGCAGATCCGGGCCGCGCAATGAGGGTGCGAGAACCGCTCGCGTTCACGTTCAAACGCTCGGGCGCGCGCTGGGCGCTCGGGCTCGCGATCGTCGTCGCGCTCGCGGGACATGCGCTGTCGCGCTACGACATCCGCTTCATCGATTCGCTCGACGCGATGATCTACGACGCGAAAGTGCGTCTCTTCATGCCGCGCACGACGGACGCGCGCATCGCGATTCTCGATGTCGACGAGAAAAGCCTCGCCGAACTGGGCCGCTGGCCGTGGGATCGCGCGCGCATGGCGGCGCTCGTCGATACGCTGTTTTCGCGCGAGCGCATCGCGGTGCTCGGCTTCGACATGGTGTTCGCGGAAGCCGACGCGAGTTCGGGCCTTGCCGTGCTCGACGAACTCGCGCGCGGCCCGCTCGCCGAGGACGCCGCGTACCGCAAGACGCTCGATGCGCTTGCTCCGCGCCTCGATTACGACCGCCGTTTCGCCGATGCCCTTGCCGGTCATCCCGTCGTGCTCGGCTTTTACTTTTCGAATCGCGATGCATCGAGCGGCGCGATTCCATCGCCCTTGATGAGCGCGCGCGCGTTCGGCACGCATCCGCTCATGCTCTTCGACTGGACGAGCTACGGCGGCAATCTGCCCGCGCTGCAACAGGCGGCGAAGCGCGCCGGATACTTCAATCCCGTGATCGATTTCGACGGCTCCGTGCGCCGCGTGCCGCTCATCGCGGCCTATCGCGACGGCGTGTACGGCGCGCTGTCGCTCGACGTGATCCGCGCGCTGTTCGGCGACGCCGCGGTGACGCCGGTCTTCGACGACGCAACCGATCCCGCCGCGCCGCTCGCGGGACTCGCGCTCACGACGCCGCGCGGCACGCGCACGATTCCTGTCGATGAAAACGGCGCGGCGCTCGTGCCCTATCGCGGCCCGACCGGCAGCTTCCCGTATTACTCCATCGCCGACGTGCTCGGAGAGCGCATTCCCGCCAACGCGCTCGCGGGCAAGATCGCGCTCGTCGGCACGACGGCGCCGGGCCTGATGGATCAGCGCACGACGCCCGTCGGCGAGGTTTATCCGGGCGTCGAGGTGAACGCGAATCTGATCGGCGGCATGCTCGACGATACGATCCGCTTCGAACCCCCGTTCGCGTCGGCGTTGCAGGCGTCGATGCTGGCGCTCATCGGACTCGCGATGATCTTCCTCTGGCCGTGGCACATGCCCGCGCGCGCGACGATCTTCACCGCGATGTTGCTCGCGCTCGTCGTCGCGGCGGATCTCTTCGCGTTCGCGCGGCTTCGCTGGTCGATCCCGGTGGCGTCGCCGCTGCTCGCCGCGCTCGCGCTCTACGTGCTCAACATGTCGTACGGCTACTTCGTCGAGGCGCGCGCGAAACGCCATTTCACCGCGCTGTTCGGGCAATACGTGCCGCCCGAGCTCGTCGAGGAAATGAGCCGTCATCCGGAGGACTACAGCATGGCCGGGCGGCGCGCCGAGTTGACCGTGCTGTTCTGCGACGTGCTCGGCTTCACGGCCATCGCGGAGACGCTGGAGCCGGAAGCGCTCGCGCGTCTGATGAACGAGTATCTCGGCACGATGACCGAAGTGATCCGCGCGCATCGCGGCACCCTCGACAAGTACATCGGCGATGCGATCATGGGTTTCTGGGGTGCGCCCGTCGACGATCCGGATCACGCGCGCAACGCCGTCGCGGCGGCGCTCGGCATGCGCGCGGCGCTCGTCGAGCTGAACCGCACGCTCACGGCGCGCGGCTGGCCGACGCTGTGGATCGGCATCGGCATCAATACGGGGCCGATGACCGTCGGCGACATGGGCTCGCACGTGCGCCGCGCCTACACCGTGATGGGCGATGCCGTGAATGTCGCGGCGCGGCTCGAAGGCCTCACGCGGCGCTTCGATATCGACATCATCGTGGGCGAAGCGACGCGCGAACGGGTGACGGATATCGCGTTCCGCGAGATCGATCGCGTGCGCGTGAAAGGACGCGTCGCGCCGATTGCGGTGTTCGAGCCGCAGCCCCCGCACGAACACGGCGATGCGCTCACGCGCTGGCACGCGGCGCTCGCGCACTATCGCGCGCGCGAGTGGGACGAAGCGCAAACGCTACTCGCGACGCTCGCGGCGCAGTATCCTGAGCGACAGGTGTACGCGATGTATCGCAGGCGCATCGATGCGCTGCGCGGCATTGCGTTGCCCGAGGACTGGGATTGCGTTAGCGAATTCGACACGAAATGAATCATCATGAACGTTCGGGTACTCGGCTGTAGCGGCGCGATCAGGAGCGGCGGCGACGATGCGGGCGATCGCGGCGGCACGACGGCGCTGCTCGTCGACGGCGACATCATGATCGATGCCGGCACGGGCGTCGCCGTGCTTACCGACGACGAACTCGCGCGTATCGATCATGTGTTTCTCACGCACTCGCATCTGGATCACATTGCGTATCTGCCGCTCATGATCGATGCCGTAGGCGACGCGCGCGATAGGCCGCTCGTCGTTCACGCGAGCCGCGCGACGCTCGACATACTTCAGGCGCACATCTTCAACAATCTGATCTGGCCGGACTTCACGCGCATTCCTTCGCCCGATGCGCCGGGCGTGCGCTTCGAAGCGCTGGAGGTCGGCGAATGCTTCATGCTGAACGGGCGCACCGTGACGGCATTGCCCGCGCGGCATACGGTGCCGTCGATGGGGCTGGCGGTGTCGAACGCAACGGCGTGCATCGCGTTCAGCGGCGATACGACGAGCAATCCCGAGTTCTGGGCCGCCGTGTGCGCGTTGCCGGGACTGCGCCATGTGATCGTCGAGACCGCGTATCCGGATGCGCAGATCGCGTTGGCGCGTGCGGCGCATCACTATTGCCCGAAGCTCATCGCCGATGATCTGCGTGGCCGCGCGATGAAAGCCGAATTGCTGATTTCGCATCTGAAACCGCCGCACGGAGCGCAGATTCTGGAAGAACTGCGCGCCGCGTTGCCCGATGTGTCGCTGCGTGCGTTGCGCGCGGGCGAAGTGCTGACGTTGTGATGTTCAACGCGAACCCGCTGCCGCACGACGCTCGATGCTGATCGGCGTGACGTTCGCCGGCGCCGATGTAACCGCGGCCGGCAGCAACTCGCCTCGCACGATCGCCCGCACCGTTCCCGCGATCATGAGACCGATCACCACGTTGGCCACGACGAACGCAGCCGGTGCGATCCACGTCATCGGGCCGGCGGCGCCGCGTTCGAGCATGCGAATAGCCATCGTCGGCAATGCGGCGGCACCGAAGCTGAAGGCCCAGTACGAAGGCGTGAACGCGCGTTGGCGAATCCAGGGCACGAGGCGCGCGAGCATCAGCGCCTGATAGAGACCGTAGCCGAGCAGCATGTATGCGAACGTATCGGGTACGCCGTGCGTGATCGCGAGATACGACACGCCTCCGACGACCGGCGGCGCAAGCTGGATGCCGAGCGTAGGGCGCAATGCTTCGGGCAGCGGTTCATGCACGGCGGCGCGATGCAGCACGATCGATTCGATCGCGAGCCACGAGAACACGCCCGCGCCGAACAGCAACATGCCGATTTGCGTGAAACCGAGCCCGGCCGCCGCCGTCGCCGCGACGAAGCTGGGCGCGACCGTCGGAAGGTAGATGGCGGGCGTCGTCAGCTCGGGCTTGCGGCCGCCCTGCCAGAACCGGCCATGCAGATACGCGCCGAGCGCGAGCGAACTCGCGACGCCGATCGCGAAGAGCGCGATCGCGAGCGGCCGCGAATAAGGCTGCACGGCTTGTGCGACGAGCATCGCCGATACCGGCACGAGCGCCGCGAACGAAGACTGCACCGGATGACGCATTTCCGCGATGGCCGCATCGCGCTGGACGAGCCACTTGCGCCCGTATGCGACGAGCACCGCGATCCAGACGACGAGCGCGCCCGCCGTCAGCCATGCGGGCACCGCATCGGGAATCGCCCACACGCGAGCCGCCGCGCGCCATGCGCCCGCGAGCGCGAGCCCGCCGACCGCGATGCCGAAGAACGCAGCCGGCATCGGCGCGCGATTGTTCGTACCATTGTTGCTGTTCATTGCCCTTCTCCTTGATTTGCGTCGTTGGAGAAAGGTTAGTGGCGACGGCCTTCCGCGCGAATGCCGCAGCGTCTCATTGCGCTGCGCGCGCGTCTCAATCAGTCGCCGCCGCGCAGCTTCACCGCGATTTCGTGCCAGTCCTCTACCGCTTGTTTCAGCTCGCGGCACAGTCTCGGATCGAGCGCATCGAGACGCGACCACAGACGATCGAGCGTCTTCTCACGGGCTTCGTACACGGCGACCGCCGCGACTCTGCTCGCGCCCGACAGACGCGCCTCGGCATCGGCGCATTCCATGTAGAGATGCGCGAGATGCGGATCGGCAAGTTCGACGGGACGCAGGTGAACGGCAGTGAAGCGTGACTTCATGGTGGTTTCCCCGGCTCTTCTTGTTATCGGCGCGCGCTTTCGCATCGCGGTTGCGCGACAGTATGAAGGGCCGGGAAATGCGCCGACAAGCTAAAACGCGTGCGTTCTGTGCGCTATGAAGCGATAGACGTGTTCGGCGTCGCTCACCTCGCGACGAACGCATCGATATGCCGCGCGAGCTCGCTCGGATACCGGAACATCAGCGCGTGTCCCGCGTCGCTGACCACATCGAGCGTCGCGCGCGGAATCTTCTGTTCGAGACGGCGCGCGTTGGTATCGGCAAGCACATCGTCGTTCGCGCCCGCGATGAAAAGAAAACGCGACGCGCCAACGGCAGCGGGGAATAATAGGCGGCGAATTGCGCGCGTTCAACAAGAGCTTAAGAACAAGGAGTTAAAGCAGATGAATCGATTCTTCCGCTTGTGCCTTCTTCCCGCCGCTGCATTCGCGCTCGTCGCGTGCAGCACGCCTGTCGAGTTTTCGGCGAGCGCGAATCCGCCTTCATGGAATAACGACGGCGATGCCGATTTCAGCGGCATGGACAACGCGATGTCCGCATGCAAGGGCGCCGCGAAAAGAGCCGGCGCGGGCCGTTGCACGCAGGTGCGCGCCTACGAGGCGTGCATGAAGGACAAGGGCTACATCACCGTGCTCGGGCCGGAGAATCCGCCGAACTGCGGCCAGCCCGATTGGGAACAGGACGTACGAAAGTGGCTCGAATAAAGCGCTATTTTCGGTTTGCCATGCGCATGAAGAGCACGTACAGGAGCGCGCCCGCCACCGCGCCGATCAGCCAGCCGAGATTGTTCGGCGGCAGGAGCTTGAAGAACTGCGTCGACAGTTCCCAGCCGACCGAGATCACGCCCGATACGATCAGCGCCGCGAGCCCGACCTTGTTCCATCCGCCGTCGTAATAGAAGCGTCCGCCGGGCTGCATCGAATACAGTTCGGCGGTCCTCACCTGCTGGCGCTTCACGAGGTAATAGTCGGACATCATCACGCCGTACATCGGCGCGAGCACGGCGCCGAACACGGACACGAAGATCGTGATCGCCTTCGGGCTGTCGACGAAGATCCACGGACACACGAGCACCGCGAGTATCGACGCGATCAGGCCGCCCTTCTTGAAGTCCACATGCTTCGGAAACAGATTGGCGATGTCGTACGCGGGCGACACGAAGTTCGCGACGATATTGATGCCCATCGTCGCGATGACGAAGGTGACGCTGCCGATCGCCACCCACACCTTGTTCTCGATGCGCGATACGATTTCGACCGGGTCCATGATCATCGTGCCGAACACTTTCTCGCTGCCCGCCGTGACGATCACCGTGATGATTGCAAACGCAACGAAGTTGAACGGCAGCCCGAGGAAGTTGCCGATCTTCATCTGCCGCTCGCTTTTCGCGAAGCGCGAGAAGTCGCCGAAATTCAGAAGCAGCGCGGCGAAATAGCTCACGACGAGCAGGATCGCGTTGATCATCGCGTGAAGTTGCTCGTCGCCGGTCAGCACCTTGCCCGAGAGCGTGAGATTCAGGCTGCCGAGACCCGCGCGATAGAGAATCCATCCCATCAGCACGAACATCACGACATACACGGCCGGCCCGCAAAAATCGATGAACTTGCGGATGATCTCCATGCCGCGCTGAAAGATGACGAGCTGCAGCAGCCACATGAAGAGGAAGCTGACCCAGCCGAGCATGTCGAGCCTGAGAAAGCTCGTATCGCGCCACGCGGCGACAGACGGCACGAAGAGCAGCAGCAAGGTCGCGACGGCCTTCGACGCGAAATACGTCTGCACGCCGTACCACACGATGCCGACCACGCCGCGAATCAGCGCGGCGAGATTCGCGCCCATCACGCCCATCGAGACGCGCGCCATCACCGGGAAAGGAATGCCGTGTCTCAAGCTCGGCTTGCCGACCCAGTTCATCAGCACATACACGATGAGAATGCCGATGGTCAGCGCGAGCAGCACCTGCCAGCCCGAGATGCCGAGCAGAAAGAGACTCGCGGCGAAGGTGTAGCCGCCGACGCTGTGCACGTCCGACATCCACATCGCGAAGATGCTGTAGCCGTTCCAGGTGCGCTTCGCGCGCGGCACGGGCGCGAGGTCGTGGTTGTAGAGGCGCTCGTCGGCGTTGACGATTTCGGCATCGGCACCGAGCGCGGCGGCGTCGGCGGCGGAGGTTGCGTGGGATGCGGCCATCATGTCCTCCAGTGCCTTCGGCGGGCTCGAGTTATGAACCTAGATTAATGCATCAAAAAGCGAAAATGAAACGGCGTGCGCGTTGCGTTGCGACGCATTAAAGTCGTCCGTGCGCCTGCCGTTATGCTGGCCATGAGAAAAAAACGCCTTCACTCCCGGGATATGAACAACGCCTTCGCCGCCGCAGCCGAGGCGCTCGCGCTCTTCTGCCGGCTACGTAACGTCGATGCCGCCGACCTGAGCGCGTGCGAAGTCGATGTCTTCCTCAATCTCGCATTCGAGGAAGCCGCGCAGCAAGCAGCCGCACGCATCGAGGCGCGCCGAACAGGCTGAAGCGTGCGGACCTTCGCTACGGGTGCGGATCTTGCTCGTCCACAAAGGATGGCCAGCGATCGCGCCGCGGAGGTTCCATGTCGAAGATTCTCGGCCCTGTGCTGGGCCCGCAGGTGAGAAGCGTGGCGCGTCATCCGTTCGGCTTTGCGATGCGCACGTTCAAGGCTTTTCGCGCCAATCAGGGCCTGCTGCTCGCGGGCGCGGTCGCGTATTACGCGCTGCTTTCCATCGTCCCGCTGCTGATCCTGATTGTGATCGTGCTGTCGAAATTCGTCGGGCAACAGCAATTGCTCGACACGCTCGCGCATCTGCTCGAATGGCTCGTGCCGGGCCAGGCGCACGCCGTCGTGGGCGAGCTCGCGAATTTTCTTGCGCATCGCGCGGTGCTCGGCTGGCTGCTGCTCGTCACGATGATCTTCTTCAGTTCGCTTGCCTTCACGGTGCTCGAGAACGCGATGTCGGTGATCTTCGTGCATCGCGTCGCGGTCAGGCGGCGGCATTTTCTGCTCTCGGCGCTCCTGCCTTACTGCTACATCCTGTTTCTCGGCGTCGGCATGCTGATCGTCACGCTCGTGTCGAACGGCCTTCAGGCGATGGGCAGCAACAGCGTCGACCTGCTCGGCGTCGAGGTGTCGCTCAGGGGCGTGTCGCGGCTTTTGCTGTATCTGCTCGGCGTCGCGGGCGAGATCTTCGTGCTGACGTCGATCTATCTCGTGATGCCTGTCGGCCGGCCTTCGCTGCGGCTCGCGCTGCTCGGCAGCGTGACGGCCGCCGTGCTCTGGGAAATCACGCGGCATGTGCTCGTCTGGTACTTCGCGACGCTCTCGCAGGTGAGCGTCGTTTACGGATCGCTGACGACGTCGATCGTCGTGCTCTTCAGCCTCGAAGCGCTCGCGACGCTGCTTCTATTCGGCGCGCAGGTCATCTCCGAATTCGAGCGCTTCGGCTCCGAGGCCGATGCGCCGCCGCAGCCCTTCACCACCGGTTGAACGCGCCGCAGCATGTCTTCGCGACGCGCGTGCGCTACAGTGATGCGCCCTCATTCCAGCGCCGCCGATGTCGACACCCACACGCTCGCACGGCACGCGCATCGCGCTCTTCACCGTCGTCGCGATGATCGCGTTCGCCGGCAACTCGCTGCTGTGCCGCCTCGCGCTCAGGGGCGCGCGCATCGACGCGGCGAGTTTCACGCTCGTACGCGTCGCGTCGGCGGCGCTCGTGCTGTGGATCATCCTGCTCGCGCGCGGCGCGCCCGGCGACGACACGCGACGCGCCGGAAGCTGGGTATCGGCATTCGCGCTGATCGCGTATGCGGCGGCGTTCTCCTTCGCGTACGTTCGGCTCGCGGCGGGCACCGGCGCGCTGCTGCTCTTCGGCGCGGTGCAGGCGACGATGATCGGCTACGGCATCGCGACCGGCGAGCGTCTCGCCGCGGCGCAATGGCTCGGCCTGCTGCTCGCGCTCGCCGGTCTCGTGTGGCTCGTGCTGCCGGGACTCGCGGCGCCCGATCCCGCGTCGTCCGCACTGATGATCGCGGCGGGCATCGGTTGGGGCGTCTATTCATTGCGCGGACGGGGCCAGTCCGATCCCGTCGCCGCGACGGCCGGCAATTTCCTGCGCGCGCTGCCGTTCGCGATCGCGGTGTCGGCGCTCGCGCTCGCGTTTGCGGGTACGGACGCGGATGTCTCGGGCCTGGCCTACGCGATGACCTCGGGTGCGTTGACCTCGGGGCTCGGCTATGTCGTCTGGTACGCGGCGTTGAAAGGATTGAAGCCCGCGACGGCGGCCACGGTGCAATTGAGCGTGCCGCTCATCACGGCGGCGGGCGGCGTGCTGCTGCTCGGCGAAACGCTGACGATGCGGCTCGCGGCCAGCGCGGTCGCGATTCTCGGCGGCATCGCGCTCGTCGTGTCGTCGAAGCCCCGATGACGAACTGTGGCGCGCGTTCCACACGCAAACGGGTGCCATGCGCGTATGTGCGGCACCTCACATACGCGCGGGAACTTCCTCTGAAGAATGATGCATGCACCGCACTTCAAATCGGGGCAGGAACGGGAAATGCTGACGTACTGGCCGAAGTTGCTTCGCCGTCGCGACACGCAATGAGGTGAAATCGCCGTGCAACGGTGCGCCGGACCGCGCCACGGCAGGCGCGCCGCGCATCGGGCGCAATGATCCGCAGCGTCGTTCCAACGCCTCCTCGCCGCCCCTGATTGTGGCGATATGTGGCGCGAGTTACATTGTTTGGCAAAAAAGGGCCGGCGGCAGATGCTGAACCGGCGACCGGCTGTTACGTCCGACGAAGCCGCATCGCGTTTGATTGTTCATATGATGGGACGCGCGAGGTGAAGCATCGGGCCGGACGCGCGCTATAAGTCCGCGCTGGTCCGCTGTCTGACGAATAGGTTCTGGAGAGCGCTGTCATGCCTCAGCACGCAAAGCTACCCGAAGAGAGCATCGCGGAACGCGCAAGTCCTGCGAATGATCCCACTGTCACTCACTTGCCCGAGACTGCAATCGATTACGACGACGAACCCGGCCCCATGCGCGCGCCGCTGCGCTTCGGGCGTCTCGCGCTGTGGATGGCGTCGGCGAGCGCGCTTGGCATCGGCGTGCTCGGCACGGTCGCGTACGGCATGTGGTTCAACCACGATCAGCGCGTCTATGCCGAGGCGATGGCGAGCGCGCGCCGCACGCTCGGCATCGATCAGCCGGTGATTACCGCGCAGACGCAATCGGGCGGCGCCGTCGAAACGCCCTTGACCGCCGCGCCCGGCAGCGCGATTCCGTACTCGTCGAACGACGGTCCGACGGCCGCGCCCATCGACACGGCATCGCTCGCGGACAACGCACCCGCCGCCGATCCCGCCGACGAAACCACCGTCGCCAACGCTGGCGCTGACGGCTCGGGCGCGGCCGCCGCCGCGGCGCTCGCGACGGCTTCCGCGCAACCTCTGGCGCAACAGGTGCAACGCCGCGGCACGCCGTCCGCGACGCAGCGTGCGGCCGTCGATCGGAGCAATCGCGCCGATCAGTACGCGCAGGCACGCAGGCATCAGGCGCGCGCGAACGCAAGGCAGCAGTCCGAAGGCGGACTGTTCGCGCGCGTGGGCGCGTTCTTGCATCGAGTGAGCTATCGACACAATGTTCCGACCCGTCAGCGAGAGGAGTATTCACGTCCCTGAGGAGACGCTGGCGAGCCGTGCGCGGCACGCGATCATGCGCTTGCGCCTGCGCGTGCCCGGCCCCGCGCCGCTCGCTGGCGCGGCCTTGCTGTGTCTGCTGATCGGGCTGCTGTTCCTGGCGTTGCAGGTGCGCGCGATCTTTTCGGCGCAACTGCAGCAGGAGTACGTCGGGCTCGTGCTCGAAGCGGTCGAGCGCGCCGATACCGCCCGCGCGACCGCGCTTTCCCTGCAGAACACGCCCGCGAGCGATACGCAGCGCCAGGCTGCGTATCGCGAGGCGCGCATCGAATTGGCCGGGCGGCTCGCGGCGCTGCATGCGCTGGTGTCGTCGAGTCCGATGTCGGCGCCGTCGCTGCCTTCCGCCGTGCTCTCGCCTTCCGCCGCGCTCGGCGAGGCCAGCTCCGCGCTCGATTCGGCCTACGCCTGGTGGCGCGCGGAGCGCGATCGCACGAGCGCGGACGTGCGCGAGCGCATCCTGAGCGTGTCGCATACGCTGATCGCGTTGTCGGCGATCGTATTCGGCGTGCTCATCACCGCGCTCGGCATGTATGCAAAACGCAATCGGCAGCTTCTCGGCATTTCCAATGAATTCGAGCAGGCGTCGTTGCACGATCCGATGACGGGCCTGCCCAACCGGCGCAAGCTCTTCGCGGCGCTGGAAGAAGCGGCGAATGCGCTCGCGAGCGGCGCGCGCGGGGCGTCGCGCATCGCGGTGCTGTATATCGATCTCGATGGCTTCAAGCGCGTCAACGACACCCACGGCCACCGCATCGGCGATGAGTTTCTGATTGCGGTGTCGCGGCGTTTTCGTCAGGCGGTGCGCGGCGGCGATCTGGTCGCGCGTATCGGCGGCGACGAATTCGCGTTGCTCGTGCGCGAGTTTTCGAGCGATGGCGAGCTCGCGGTGATCGCGCAGAGAATCATCGCGTGCGTCGCGGAAACCGACGCGCAGATGGGCTTGTCGATCGTGCGCGCGAGCGTCGGCATCGCGAGTTTTCCGGATCGTGTCGACGATTACTGGCGGCTCGTCGCCGCTGCCGACGACACGATGTACACCGTCAAGCGCAACGGCAAGAACGGCTACGCGTTCGCGTCGGCGCCGTCCGCCTGACGCTCGTTCCTACGCGGCGGCGCGCAGGTCTTCTTCGCCGCCCAGCGCCTCGGTCAGCGCCGACAGCATGCGCGCGAGTTCGCCTGTCATCAGGATGAAGTCGGATTCGAAGCGCTCGTCGTCGTTCGACGCGGTCGGATCGGCGGCTTCCTTGATGACGTCGAGCGCGCTCACGCGCTTCAATGTGAGCGATGGCGTCAGCACGTACGACACGCGGTCGTCCCACGTCATCGCGAGACGCATGCACTGCTTGCCCGCTTCGATATGGCGGCGCATGTCTTCCGTTTCGAGCGCGTGACCGACGTAGCGGACGGTCGCGTTGCCTTCGCCGGTCGAGCGCAGTTCCGTATCGCGATCGAGCGTGAAGCCCGCGGGCGCGTCGCCGGAAAGCAGCCATTCGGTCATCGCCGAAACGGGCGAGCGCGCCGTGCGGACGCTCGCGAGCGGCAGATCGGTGACGGACTTCACCAGCAAGCCGATGATGTCGTCGCACAGCGTCGCCGACGACGAATCGATCGCGAGCCAGCCGTTCACCGGATCGATCCACACGCGCGTATCGCGGCGGATGCTGAAGGCGCGCGGCAGGAGTTCGTCGGTGATCTGTTCCTTGAGCTCTTTCATCTGCTTGCGGCCGGGTTTGAAGCCCTGCTGCTCTTCGAGCTCGGCGGCGCGTTCCTTCACGAACTGCGTGACGACGGATGCGGGCAGCAGCTTCTTTTCCGCGCGATAGACGATGAGCATCTGACGGTTCGCCGTGTAGACGAGATCATCGTCGCCGCGCGGCGAGACCCAGCCGCGCCGCTCGTTCTCGATGCTCGACGCCGCGGTGAACGCGAGCGGCGCGAGCCATTGCTGCATCTGCTGCGGCGTGACGGACCAGTGTGCGGGAAGACGGTGAAGCTGAAGATTCTTGAACCACATGGCGCGGGATTTCGATGTAGTCGGAAAGGGGCGCCATTCTATACGAGTGCGCGTCAGTCGTTCGCGCGCCATTTTTGCGGCACGATCCGCCATTGCAGATTCACGCCCGCCGCGGCGAGCAGGATCAGCGCCGCGCCGGCCACTTGCAGCCACGCGAGCCGTTGCCCGAACGCGAGCCAGTCGACGACGATCGCCACCACCGGATAGATGAACGACAGCGCGCCCGTCGTCGCGGTCGGCAGCTTCTGGATCGCGCCGTACAGCAACACGTACATCAGTCCCGTGTTGACGACGCCGAGCACGACGAGATCGGTCCAGCCGCCGATCGTCGCGGGCATCGCATCGAAGCGCGCGAACGGCGCGAGCATCGCGATGCCGAACAACACATGCAGCATCGCGATCAGATGCGGCGGCGTGCCCGCGAGGCGCTTCGTGACGATCGACGATATCGCGTACAGAAAAGCCGCGCCGAGCGCATACGCAATGCCTTCGAGATACTGCCCCGGCATCGCGAGCACGAACGGCTCGACCCGCACCACCATCACAAGGCCGATGAACGCGACGCCGAGCCACGCGATCGTCGATACCGACACGCGCTCGCGCAACACGAGCGCGCCCAACGCGACCAGCATGAAGGGCTGCGTGTTGTAAACGGTCGTCGCCATCGAGATCGACGCGCGCGAATACGCGGCGAAAAGCAACAGCCAGTTGCCGACGATCGCCACGCTGCCGAGCGCGACGAGGCCGATCATGCGCCACGAGAAATAGCGCCTCTTCAAGAAGCCGAGCGCCGCGCACACGGCGATGAGCGTCGCGCCTCCGAACACGCAGCGGAAGAACACCACGTTCCAGGGCGTCTGCCCCGACGACACCACGAGCCAGCCGATCGTGCCCGACATCAGCATCGCGAGCGACATCTCGATCGCGCCGCGACGCAGTTCATTCGCACGCGATGCGCCGCCAAGCCGCGCATCGATTCTTTCGCTATTCATTTCGCGCCCGTCATGCAAGTTTCGATGGCTTCAAGTCTATCGATGCGCATCGCTCGAAACCATGCCTAAAATTAGGCTCACGCATCTTTCGACCTTTGAATCGAAGGCCATCATGGGAAAACACCTGAGCAACCCGCCGCAAGCGGGCATCGACGCAATCGATCGCGAACTCATCGCCGTGCTTGCGAGCGATGGACGCATCGCCGTGAGCGAGCTTGCGAAGCGCGTCGGCCTGTCGGCGCCGAGCACCGCCGAGCGCATGCGGCGCCTCGAGACGCAAGGCGTGATTCGCGGCTTCACCGTCGATATCGATCCGCGCGCGCTCGGCTACACGCTGCAGGCGATCGTGCGCGTGCAGCCGCTGCCGGGGCAATTGCATCTCGTCGAAGAAGCGATAAGGCGCATTCCCGAGTTCGTCGAATGCGACAAGGTGACGGGCGACGATTGCTTCGTATGCCGCCTCTATCTGCGCTCGATCGAGCATCTCGACGACATCCTTTCGCGCGTCACCGAGCGCGCCGCGACGAGCACGGCCATCATCAAGGCAACGCCGATCGAAAGACGCCTGCCGCCGCTCTGCTGATCGCTGCGCGTTTTTACCTGCAGAAGAACGGGGTTACACTTGAGTCGCCTAAAACCGCATCACAGCTATGCGCGCGAGGAGCGAACATGAGTGACTTCGACGCCAACCGCACCTTCCGCGGACTTCCGCTGACACCCGAGCAAGATGCCGAAGTGCGGCATTACATCAAGAAGAAAAAGCAGCGCGACGAGCCGTGGGACACGCCGGAACTCGAGGCGATGCTGCAGGACATGCTGGAGCCGCCAGGCGACGAAGACGGCCCCGCCGACGACGAAACCGACGAGGAAACGCGTTCGGCGGCAGAGCGCGCGTCCGCGTTCATCGACGAAGGCATGGACCCGATCGAGAACAGCGAGGAATGGCACGCCGCAATGGAGGCCGAAGCGATGAAAGGGCCACGACGCTAAGGCGTTTCTCGCGCCGCGCAAAAAAGAAAGCGCCGGTCGATGCCGGCGCTTCATCCCTCCACTTCGCGCTTCACATTTCGCGCTTCACACTTCGCATCTCACTGCACGTTCAATGCCTGTGCCGCCAGTCGCGCGGCGGATGCGTATCCAGCCAACGTGCTTTCGGAGTATGGATATGCGGATGCCGGTGATGCATCACGATAACCACCGCGACGCATAGCACCAGGACGAGTCCCGCCATCAGGCTGATCATTGGCTCGGCCATCGCTACCTCCTTTCTTCGACAGGCGATGCCTGTATTTTAGGCGCTGTTTCGCGCGACGAATCACGCCCCGCGCGCACATGCTTCGCATGAAAGCAGCTAAGTCATCGAAAGCATGACGTGTTCCCATGTCCTATAGTGCTTTAGCACGTTTGGTTTGAAGATCCACGAAATCAACCGGGAGACGCAGATGGCGACGTGGAAACCCGATCCGAGCTTCTATCCTTCCCCGCGGCTCGCAGCGAAAGCGCCGCGCGAAACGCTGGCTTATGTCGCGACGTTCGATCCCGAGCGCAAGTCGCCGGACAAGATCGCCGTCGTCGATGTCGATCCGGATTCGCCGGACTATACGAAGATCGTCGGCGAAATCGCGATGCCCGATGTCGGCGACGAGTTGCATCACTTCGGTTGGAACGCATGCTCGTCGTGCCTGTGCCCGAATGCGCCGCATCCGCACATGGAGCGGCGCTATCTCGTCGTGCCGGGGCTGCGTTCGTCGCGCGTGCATATCATCGACACGAAGCCCGATCCGAAGAAGCCGGTGATCGTGAAGACGATCGAGCCCGCGGAACTCGCGGAAAAGACCGGCTATACGCGGCCGCATACCGTGCATTGCGGGCCGGGCGGCATCTATATCACCGCGCTCGGCAACGCCGAAGGCAAGGCGCCCGGCGGCGTGCTGATGCTCGATCAGCAGAGCTTCGATCCGCTCGGCCGATGGGAAGTCGATCGCGGACCGCAACAGCTCGCGTACGACGGCTGGTGGCATCTCGGCTACGACACGATGGTCACGAGCGAATGGGGCACGCCCGACACCTTCGAGGAAGGCCTCGTGCCCGATCTGCTGCTCGGCGCGAAGTACGGGCGCAAGCTGCATTTCTGGGACTTCACGAAGCGCAAGCACATTCAGGAGATCGATTTCGGCGACGAATATCAGCTCGTCTTCGAACTGCGTCCCGCGCACGATCCGACCAAGGCATATGGTTTCGTGAACTGCGTGATCAGTCTGAAGGATCTGTCGTCGTCGATCTGGACCTGGTATCGCGACAAGGACAAGTGGGCGGTGAAAAAGATCATCGACATTCCCGCCGAACCCGCCGATGCCGACAAGCTGCCGCCGTTATTGAAGGGCTTCAATGCGGTGCCGCCGCTCGTCTCCGATATCGATCTGTCGATGGACGACCGCTTTCTGTACGTGTCGTGCTGGGGCACCGGCGACATGCTGCAATACGACGTCTCCGATCCCTTCGCGCCGAAACTGACGGGCAAGGTGCGTATCGGCGGCGTGGTCGCGCGCGCGACGCATCCGGGCGCGAAGAACGGCGCGCTGAATGGCGGCCCGCAGATGGTCGAAGTGAGCCGCGACGGCCGCCGCGTCTACTTCACGAATTCGCTGTACGGCGCGGTCGATGCGCAGTTCTATCCCGAAGGCATCGACGGCTGGATGGTGAAGCTCGATGCCGATCCCAACGGCGGCCTCGCCGTCGACGACAAGTTTTTCATCGACTGGCCCAAGGGACATCGGCCGCATCAGATCCGGCTGCAAGGGGGCGATTGCTCGTCGGATTCGTACTGCTATCCCTGATCCGCCGCGAGACACTTCGCATGGACGCCGCATCGCCCGCGCTCCTCCTCACCGCCGCGGGCCTCGGCGCGTTTCACGGTCTCAATCCCGCGATGGGATGGCTCTTCGCCGTCGCGCTCGGCCTGTATGCGCGAAGCCGCCGCGTCGCGCTCGTATCGCTCGTGCCGATCGCGCTCGGCCACGCGGCGTCGGTCGCGCTCGTGCTCGCGGGCGCGCTCACGCTCGGCGCGGCGATCGGCCATGACCTGCTCGCACGCGGCTGCGGGGCGCTGCTGATCGGCTGGGGCGTGTGGAGCGCGTGGCGCGGGCATCGCGGACGCCCGACCGTCGGCATGCGTACCGGGCTGGCCGGTCTCGCGTTATGGTCCTTCATGATGTCGAGCGCGCACGGCGCAGGTTTGATGCTGGTGCCGGCGCTCTTGCCGTTGTGCACGGGCGCGATGCCAAAGACGGCTTTCGAAGCCAGCGCACTCGCGTTGACCGTGCATACCGGCGCGATGCTCGCCGTCATCGCGACGATCGCCATGTTCGCCATGTCCCTTCAGGAACGCGGCGGACTCGGCTTTCTACGCAGCGGATGGATCAACGTCGACTGGATCTGGAGCGCGGCATTGATCGCGTGCGGCATATTTCTATTCGTCTGACGCGGAGTGCTGCGCGCCGAATTGCATTTTGCATACGTTATGCACGATGGCATTTTGCATGCATCGCGCATAGCACAGAATTCAATCGCGGCGCGACACTTCCTCCGGACTCGGCAATTCGGCGGTGGTCCACCCTCCGCCCAGCGCCTTCACGAGAGCGACGCTCGCCGCCATGCGGCGCCGCTCGATACGCACCGCCGTGCGTTGATCCGACAGCACGATTGCCTGCGTCACCACCACGCTCAGATACGTGATCGCGCCGTTCTCGTAGCGATTGCTGACCTTGCCGAGCGCGCGCTGGGCGGCATCGACGGCATCGCGTTGTGCTTCGCTTTCGCGGCGCAGCACTTCCAGCGCATTCAGGTTGTCTTCCACTTGCCCGAACGCGGTCAGCACGGTTTGCCGATAATCGGCGACCTTCTCGTCGTAGTCAGCGCGCGCCGCATCGCGAGCCGCCGCGCGACCGCCGAAGTCCAGCACCGTGAATGCGAGCTGTGGCCCGAGCGACCAGAATCGGCTCGGCGCTTCGAGCCATGAGCTGAAGCGCGTCGCCTCGAGACCGCCCGTCGCGGCGAGCAGAAGGTTCGGAAAGAACGCCGCCGTCGCCACGCCGACGCGCGCATTCGCCTCGGCCACGCGCCGCTCCGCCGCCGCGATATCCGGCCTGCGCTCGAGCAACGCGGATGGCACGCCGGGCGGCAGCACCGCGAGCGCCGCCGACGGATGCGGCGAATGCGCTTCGTTGAGCGGCGCGACATCGAGCGTAAAACTCGACGGACTCTCGCCGACGAGAATCGCGATCGCATTGACGAGGCTCGTTCGCGTGGTCTCCAGATCGATGAATTGTGCCTGCGTCGCGCGCAGTTGCTCTTCGGCCTGCGCGACATCCGATTCCGCCGCGACGCCGCCCGCAAAACGATCGCGTGTGAGCGCGAGCGCCTTCTCATAGGCTTGCAGCGTCGCCTGCAACAGCCGTTCTTCTTCGACGATGCCGCGCAAATCGAAGTAGTCGGTCGCGAGTTCGGCCTGCATCGACAGAATCGCGCTGTGCAGATCCGCGGCGCTCGCCTGCGCTTCTGCGCGGCCACCTTCGACAGCACGCGAGATGCGGCCCCAGAGATCCGGCTCCCACGAGATCTGTGCGTCGATCAGATAGTCGGGCACGGTCACGCCCGCGCTCGATTTGTACAAGACGTTCGACGATACCCGCGACTGATTGAATGCGGCATTCGCCGTGATGGTCGGAAAGTACGCCGAACGCGCCTGCGCGGCCGCTGCACGCGCTCCACGAAAACGCGCGGCGGCCGCGGCCACGGTCTGATTCGCTGTCGCGACACGTTCTTCGAGCGCGTTCAATTGCGGATCGCCATAGACTTCCCACCACGGCGCGCGCGGCTTCGCATCGGCGGGCTGTGCAGGCTTCCAGTCTTGCGATGCCGACGCAGGCGCATCGAGCGGCATCTGCGACTTGTACGCAGCAGGCGTAGAAGTTTCGGGCCGCACGTAATCCGGCCCGACGGCGCAGCCGCCCAATGCCGCGATAGTTAGCGATGCAACTAATTCGAGCGATGCGCGCCTCATCACGACTCGCTTCCTTCAGCCTTCGCTGCACCACCGCTCGCGGCGTCGCTCGAACCCGCGCGGCCGATACGCACCGCCGCGCCATCGATGATCGAATCGGGCGGATTGACGATCACGCGCTCATCGCCATTCAATCCGGAGACGATCGACACACGCGTGCCGTAGTCGGTGCCGAGCGTGATCGGCAGAAGCTTCACGCGGTTGTTCGCATCGACGCTCGCGGCATGCACGCCATCCGGACGGAACAACAGCGCATTGCCGGGCAGCGTGTATGAAGGACTCGCGCTCGTGAGACGAAAGCGCACTTGCGCATACGCGCCCGCAAGCAATTCGCCCGCCGGATTCTTCACATCGACTTCGACGCGCATCGTGCGCGCGACGGGATCGACCGCGCCCGCGGTACGCACCGTGACGCCGTCGAACTTGCGATTGCGCTCTTCGTTGAGCAGCAACTCCGCGGGCAAACCCACCGTGATCATCCGCGCATACGCTTGCGGCACATCGACGAACACACGCAACGTCGACGCATCCTGAATGTGGAAGAGCTCGCGGCCGGCGGCGCCGCTGCCGGCGTCGATCAACTGACCGACATCGGTGTTGCGCGCGGTGACGACGCCATCGAAGGGTGCATAGATCTTCTGGAACGACACGAGTTGTTCGAGCCGCGACACGTTCGCCTGCGCCGCGTTCAGCGCCGCTTCCTTCGCGAGCATGTCGCCGTTCTTTTCATCGGTCTCCTGGCGCGACACCGAGTTGTTCTTCAGCATCTGCGCCCAGCGCTCAGCGGTCGTCTTCGCAAGCAGATAGTTCGCGCGCGCGGTTTGCGCATCGGCACGCGCCTGACGAAGCTGATCGTTGATTTCGGGCGCATCGATCTCCGCGAGCAACTGGCCCTTCTTCACCTTCGTGCCGATATCGACGGTCCAGCGCTTCAGATACCCATTGGTGCGCGCGAAGATCGGCGCATCGGAGAACGCGCGGATATCGCCTGCGAGCACGAGATCCTGCGAGGCCTTCATGCGCGTCGGCTTGATGACCTCGACCGTCTGCAAGCCGTGCTCGTTCGCATCGCGTTCGAGTTCCGCGTGCGCAGCGCGGCGCGACAGGATTCCCTGCGCGATGAGCGCGACGACGACCACGAGCGCGATCACGAGCCATAAGCGCCCTCGCCGCCTGTTGCCCGATCGTTGCGACAACTGCTCTTCCATTCTTGCTCCGCCCGCTGTTCGATTGTTTTATTGCGCCGCTTTCCGTGCCGCCGCGCCCGGTCCCTTGCCGCGTGCTTCCATGCGCCGATAGACGATCGAAAACACGACCGGCACGAAGAACAGCGTTGCGATGGTGCCGACCATCAGGCCGCCGATCACCGCCCGCCCGAGCGGCGCATTCTGCTCGCCGCCTTCACCGAGCCCGATCGCCATCGGCACCATGCCGATCATCATCGCGAGCGCGGTCATCAGCACCGGCCTGAAACGCGTATAGCCCGCTTCCAGCGCGGAGCGCACTGCGTCGCCATGTTCGGCGAGCGCGGCGCGCGCGAAGCTCACCACGAGAATGCTGTTTGCCGTCGCGATGCCTATGCACATGATCGCGCCGGTCAATGCGGGAATCGACAACGTCGTATGCGTCAGGAACAACATCCACACGATGCCCGCGAGCGCGCCCGGCAATGCGGTGATGATGATGAACGGATCGAGCCACGACTGGAAGTTCACGACGATCAGCAAGTACACCAGCACGACCGCGAGAATGAGGCCGAATGCGAGACCCGAAAACGATCCGTTCATCGTCTCGACCTGGCCGCGCATTTCGATCGTCGAGCCTTTGGGCAATTCGCCGCGCGCTTCGTCGATGATGCGTTGCACGTCGTCCGCCACTGCGCCGAGATCGCGCCGCTCGGTGGTCGCATAGAGATTGATGGTGGTCTGCGCGTTGTAGTGATAGACGACCGCATCGCGCGCGCTGCGCGAAAGCGTTGCGAGCGCGCCGAGAATATTGGTCTTGCCGCTCGACGATGTCACCGGAATGTTCGCCACCGATTGCAGCGAGTTCATGTCGTATTGCGGCGCCGTCGTGATGACGTTATAGCTCACGCCATTCACCGGATTGAGCCAGAACGTGGGCGTCGTCTGCTGACTGCCCGACAGCGTGATGAGCAGGTTGTTCGCGACATCGCGCTGCGTGAAGCCCGCTTGCAACGCCTTCGTGCGATCGACCTCGACGTTGATCGCAGGCAGATCGGATGGCTGCTGGATGCGCGCATCGACGAGACCCGGCACGCGGCGAATCTTTTCCAGCATGCGATTCGCCAGCGCGCGATTGCCGCGCACATCGCGTCCGGTGATCGCTATATCGATCGGCGCGGGCACGCCGAAGTTGAGGATCTGACTCACGATATCGGCGGGCAGGAATGAAAACGTCACGCCGGGAAACTCCTGCGGCAGGCGCTTTCGCAACTCGTGGATATAGCCTTCTGTCGGCGCGTGATCTTCGTTGAGGCTGATGAGCACGTCGGCATCGGCGGAACTGACCGTGCCCGTGTTGTTGTACGAGAGATTGATACCCGATACCGGCAAGCCCATGTTGTCGATGATCGAGCGAATCTCGCCGCGCGGAATCAGTTGCCTGATGCGTGCATCGACGCGATCCGTCAGCGCCGCCGTTTCCTCGATGCGCGTGCCCGTCTTCGCGCGCATATGCAGCGCGATCACGCCTGAATCGATCGACGGAAAGAAGTCGCGCCCGAGGAACGGCGCAAGCCCGAGCGACAGCAGGCAGCACAGCAAAAACAACGAAGCGAAGCGGCCCGGTTGCGCGAGCTGCGTTTCGAGAACGCGTCGATAGCGATGGCGCACGGACTCGAAATGACGCTCGAATGCGAGATGAATCCGCACGAACGGATTGCGCGAGCCTTTCATCGATTCGACATCGCCGCCCATGTGCTCGTGATGACGCAACAGATACTTCGCAAGCGTCGGGATCAGCGTGCGCGAGAAGAAGTACGACGCGAGCATCGCGAACACGACGGCTTCGGCCATCGGCACGAACAGGTAATGCGCGACGCCCGTCAGCAGGAACATGGGAATGAACACGATGCAGATAGAGAGCGTCGACACGAGCGTCGGCACGGCGATCTGCTGCGCGCCATCGAGAATCGCATGCTCCAGTTCCTTGCCCTGCTCCAGATTCTGGCTGATGTTTTCGATTGCAACTGTCGCGTCGTCGACGAGGATACCGACCGCGAGCGCGAGGCCGCCGAGCGTCATGATGTTGATCGTCTGCCCGATCGCGGAGAGCGCGACGATCGACGTCAGCATCGAAAGCGGTATCGAGATCGCGATGATGAGCGTCGCACGCCAGCTTCCCAGAAACAGCAGCACCATCAGCGCAGTCAGGCCCGCTGCGATCACCGCTTCACGCAGCACGCCCGACACCGACGCGCGCACGAAGAGCGATTGATCCGCAACGGGCTCGATCTTCAGCGACTCGGGCACCATGCCGCGCAAGGTGGGCAACAGGTTCTTCACGCGCGCGACGATATCGAGCGTCGATGCATTGCCGCTCTTGTTGATCGTGAGTAAGGAAGCGCGGGTGCCGTCCACCCGCACGATATTGGTTTGCGGCTGGAAGCCGTCGCGCACATGCGCGACGTCCTTGATATAGATCGTGCCGCCAGGACCGGTGCGGATCGGTATGTCGTTGAGTCCTTCGATCGAGCCCGGACTCGCGTTCAGGCCGACCGAGTATTCCGTTGCGCCGATCTTCGTCGTGCCCGTCGGCAGAATCAGATTCTGCGCGCTGATTGCATTGACCACGTCGGTCGGCGCGAGGTTCTTCGCCTGCAGCTTGCGCGAATCGATATCGACCATGATCTGCCGCTGCTTGCCGCCATAAGGCAATGGCACCGAAGCGCCTTGCACGGTCGCGAGCTGCGTCTTCAGAAAGCTATTGCCGAAGTCGTAGAGCTGCTGTTCGCTGAGTTCCGACGACGACAACGCGAGCCGCAGAATCGGCACCGTCGATGCATTGAAGCGCAAGATATTCGGCGGCGTGATGCCGGGCGGCAGCGAGCGCAATTGCGTTTGCGAGAGCGCGGTAATCTCGGCGATAGCTTCATCGACATTCGCATTAGGCTGAAAGTAGATGCGAATGACCGCAATGCCCGGCAGCGATTCCGACTCGATGTGCTCGATGTCGTTGACCGCCACCGACAACCCGCGCTCGTAATTGAGCGTGATGCGGCGCTCCATTTGATCGGGCGGCAGGCCCGTATAAGACCAGATGACGCTGACAACGGGAATATCGATATTCGGAAAGATATCGGTCGGCGTCCGCACGATGACGAGCGGACCGATGATCAGCAAGAGCAACGACAGGACGATGAATGTGTACGGGCGCTTCAGCGCGAGTCTGACAATCCACATCTAGGTTTCGCCTGCCCCGTTCGTTGTTCGTTATTCGAATGCTATGCGACGACACTGCGCCCGAAAACGCAAATGCACTCGATACGATGACACAACTGAAGCTTACAAAACAATTTGCGCAAACGGTTGCGAGGGTTTTTTCGGAATGATTTCTGCAGAAGAATGCGGGGCCGCACCGAAAACGGAACGCGCGTTCCAATTGTTGGAAATGAATTGCGCCTCGCAGAGCGCGAGGCGCTTGGCGATGCGGAAAGTTATGCCGCTACGGGACGAAGATCGAGTACGCGCTTGGCCTTGCCGGTTGCCGTCGTCGGCAGTTCGCCGGAATCGAGCACGCGCACTTGCGTCGATACGCCGACCATCGTCTTGACGCGATGCTGAAGTTCGCGCGAGAGACCGGCGCGGTCGCTCTCGTTCAGCGTTGCGCAGACTTCCGGGCGTGCTTCGACTGAGACGGACAGCGAATCCATGTGGCCGTCGCGCGACACGCACAACTGATACTGGCCGCTCAGGCGCGGAATCGCAAGGATCAACTCTTCGATCTGGCTCGGGAACACATTGACGCCGCGAATGATGAGCATGTCATCCGAGCGGCCCGTGATCTTCGCGAGGCGACGCATCGAGCGCGCGCTCGGCGGCAGCAACGAAGTGAGATCGCGCGTGCGGTAACGGATCATCGGCATCGCTTCCTTCGTGAGCGAAGTGAAGACCAGTTCGCCCGTGCTGCCTTCCGGAAGCACTTCGCCCGTCACGGGATCGATAATCTCGGGATAGAAATGATCTTCCCAGATCGTCGGGCCATCCTTCGTCTCGATGCATTCACACGCAACGCCCGGCCCCATGATTTCCGAGAGGCCGTAGATGTCGAGTGCCTGTATGCCCGCACGCGTTTCGATCTCGCTGCGCAATCCCTGGCTCCATGGCTCGGCGCCGAAGATGCCGATCTTGAGCGACGTGTTCGCCGGGTCCATGCCCTGTCGTGTCATTTCATCGAGCAGATTCAGCATGTACGACGGCGTGACGAGAATGATCTTCGGCGCGAAATCGCGGATCAGTTGAACCTGCTTTTCGGTCTGACCGCCTGACATCGGCACCACCATGCAGCCCAGACGTTCGGCGCCGTAGTGAATGCCGAGACCGCCGGTGAAGAGACCATAGCCGAACGCATTGTGCAGCGTGTCGCCTCTGCGCCCACCAGCAGCTCTGATTGAACGCGCCGTGACGTTGGCCCACGTGTCGATGTCTTTCGCGGTATAGCCGACCACCGTCGGCTTGCCCGTCGTGCCGCTCGATGCATGCACGCGCACGACCTGATCGCGCGGCACGGCGAAGAGCCCGAAGGGATAGTTGTCGCGTAGGTCGGTTTTCGTCGTGGTCGGAAAACGCGCGAGATCGGATAGCTCGCGCAGGTCGTCTGGATGCACGCCCGCAGCGTCGAAAGCACGGCGATAGTGTGCGACGTTTTCATAGGCGTGACGCAACGTCCACTTCAGGCGTTCGAGTTGCAGTGCCTGAAGCTCGTCCCGGCTCGCGCGCTCGATCGGTTCCAGTTCGCTTTGCTGTGCAATGGATTGAACCACGGTTGTCTCCTGCATGAATGCTCGATGAATGAATGATGCGTCTTCGCTTCAGTGAAAGCGCTGGCCCGAATAACGCAACGCCGCGATGAGCGGCGATGCGCGATAACGGTCTTCGCCGTAATGCGCAGCGAGATGAAGCAGCACGTCGTGAACGCGGCCGATGCCGATGCGTTCGCCCCACGCGAGCGGTCCGAGCGGATAGTTCACGCCCTTCTCCATCGCGAGGTCGAGATCGGCGCTCGTGCAAACGCCTTGATTCACGGCGTCGGCCGCTTCGTTGACGAGCATCGCGACGGTTCGCATCACGGTCATGCCGGCGACATCGTTCAATGGCACGACTGCATAACCGGCTTGCGCCAATGCGCCGGCTGCCGCAGCGTAGGCTTCGCCGGAGCATTGACGCGCGTGCGTGAGCGCCACGCTTTGCGCGTTCGCATAGTCGAGCGCGAGATCGATCAGCACGATGTTCTCGATGCCAAGCGCATGCGCGCGTTCCGTCGCCGTGCGTCCATCGGTAAGGAAAAGATACGCATCATCGATTTGTGCGATCAGCCCGGGCATGTCGTTTCTAGCGACGCTCGCCGGCGCGATGCGCGCTTGCAGGCGTTCGTATAAAGGCACGCTTTCTCCGGGCACGATCTTCGAAGGCGTATGAGCATTCGTTTCGATGCGCGCGACAGGCTTCGCGGCATCAGCGCCATAGTCATAAAAGCCACGGCCGGTCTTGCGACCAAGAAAGCCCGCGTTCACCAATTCCTGTTGAATCAGCGAAGGCGTGAAGCGCGGATCGTTGAAGTACGCGTTGAACACCGATTGCGTCACGGCGAAATTCACGTCGTGGCCGATCAAGTCCATCAACTCGAATGGACCCATTCTGAAGCCGCCCGAATCGCGCATGACGGCATCGATGGAAGCGGCGTCAGCGCCCTGCTCGTTGAGCACGCGCAAGCCTTCCGCATAGAACGGCCGAGCCACGCGATTGACGATGAATCCCGGCGTCGATTTTGCATGTACCGGCGTCTTGCCCCATGCCGCGGCTGTGGCATACACGGTTTGTGCGACCACATCGGATGTTGCGAGTCCGTGCACGACTTCGACGAGGGCCATGAGCGGTGCCGGATTGAAGAAGTGCATCCCGACCACGCGCGACGGATGCTTCAAGGGCGCCGCGATCGCGGTGATCGAAATGGATGACGTGTTCGTCGCGAGCATGCACTCGTGCGTCACGATGCTTTCGAGCTCGATGAACAGCGCGCGCTTGAGCTCGAGACGTTCCGCAATGGCTTCGATGACAAGCGATGCCGTGCGCAAGTCAGCGAGACTCGTAACGACGCGCACGCGATCGATTGCTTGCTGTCCTGCGGACTCTTCGAGGTTCTTCTTGTCGATCAGGCGCTGCACGTTCGCCGCGATTGCATTGCGCGCCTTGTCGAGCGCTTTCGCATCGAGATCGTAAAGCAGCACGGTGTGCCCCGCGAGCGCTGCGACCTGGGCAATGCCTGCGCCCATCGCGCCGGCGCCGATCACGCCGACGATCGCCGATGTCTGAATGGCCTGTGTCATGTCCCCAGGTCCCTCAGATGCGCTCGATTGCGATCGCGATGCCCTGACCCACGCCGATGCACATCGTGCATAGCGCATAGCGCCCGTTGCGGCGCTCGAGTTCGTACATTGCGGTGGTGACGAGGCGCGCACCCGATGCGCCGAGCGGATGACCGAGCGCGATGGCGCCGCCATTCGGATTCACGCGCGGATCGTCCTCGGCAAGGCCCAGTTGACGAAGCACCGCGATGCCTTGCGATGCGAAGGCCTCGTTGAGTTCGATGACGTCGAACTGATCGAGCGTGAGGCCTGTACGTGCAAACAGCTTCTTCGTCGCGGGCGCGGGGCCGATGCCCATGATGCGCGGCTCGACACCCGCCGTCGCCATGCCGATGATGCGCGCGCGCGGCGTGAGTCCATGGCGCCTCGCAGCATCCTCGTTCGCGATGATGAGCGCGCATGCGCCATCGTTCACGCCCGATGCGTTGCCCGCGGTCACGCTGCCGTCGGGACGCACGACGCCCTTCAGCTTCGCGAGCGATTCGAGCGAGGTCTCGCGCGGATGCTCGTCGCGATCGATCGCAATCGCTTCGCCCTTCTTTTGCGGCACATTCACCGCGACGATTTCCTGTGCGAGCGTGCCATCGGCCTGTGCGCGTGCCGCACGCTGCTGGCTGCGCAGCGCGAAGCGATCTTGCGCATCGCGCGAAATGTTGAAATCGACCGCGACGTTCTCCGCGGTCTCCGGCATCGAGTCGACGCCATATCGCACACGCATCGCGCGATTGATGAAACGCCAGCCGATGGTCGTATCGAAGATATCAGCCGAACGCGAGAATGCGCTCGATGCTTTACCCATCACGAAAGGCGCACGCGTCATGCTCTCGACCCCGCCGGCAACATACAGCGAACCGTCGCCGGCCTTGATCGCGCGCGCGGCACTGCCGACCGCGTCCATGCCCGAGCCGCACAGACGGTTGATCGTCGAGCCCGGCACGTCGATAGGCAAACCCGCGAGCAAGCTCGACATGCGCGCGACGTTGCGGTTATCTTCGCCAGCCTGATTCGCGCAGCCGTAGATCACATCGTCGATCTGCGTCCAGTCCACCGACGCGTTGCGCTTCATGAGCGCGGTGATGGGCACGGCGCCGAGATCGTCGGCGCGGACGTCCTTGAAAACGCCGCCGTAGCGGCCGAATGGAGTACGAATCGCGTCGCAAATGAAGGCTTCAGTCATGACAAGTCTCGATGTGGAGAATGATCGATCGCAGCGAAGCCGCGCAATAGTTGCATTGCTAACGACTTCGGCGCTTGAATAGATTTGGAATCGCTTCGGCTTCACGCGCATCGTTGCGATGCGCGACTTTCTAATGAATCGGGACGTCGCTTACCGCTCGTCGAAGCTCACAACCACGCGCTCGCTCACCGGATGGCACTGGCAGGTCAGCACGAA
>NZ_JALQDN010000017.1:0-72003 GCF_023631205.1 Caballeronia sp. NCF2
CTCGGGCATCCAGTCCTGCGGCTCGATCTTGCCGTCGGCCTGCATCACCGCGTCGAAGCGGGTTTGGGCGGCGGAGGCTGCGGCTTCGTGGCTTTCGGCTGCGGACGTCGCGCTGGGGAGGTCGAGGGATTGCGTGTACATGCGGGGCTCCGCCGTCTTTTTGAGATGCGATGGAGCGAGTATATCCATTAACCGACCGTCCGGTTGATTAATTTTGCATGCAACTATGTCGATATAGATAGCGTCGCGTTAACCCGGAACCGAGTCTGACCCATGAAGTCATCCGCACGCAAAAAAGCCCAGCCGAAAGCCGGACTGGGCAAAACCACCGGTGATTGGGTGGCAGAGGTCGCTTCACGTTCACGCAAATCGTGCGAAAGCGAATTTCGAGTTTTGTATGCAATCGACCAGAACCGCTCGCGTCGCGGGGGCTCACCGCCGCTTCCTGACGCTCACTGCCCGAAGAACGCGCCTTGCGTATCGACCCGCATGCTCGCACGGCCCGATTGCGCCGCCGCACCTGTCGAAGATCCGTATCCTTCTGCCCGCGCCCGCGCCGCACGCATATCGCCGACGCGCATTTCGGCCGCCTGCAGTTTCGCCGGGTACGACGCGTCTTCCGCGACCGGCGAATAACCTGCCTTCTGAAGTTGAACGAGTTCACCACTAAGTTCTGCATGGCCCACTGCCGCGCTGAACTGGGCGAACGATGCGAGCGGTGCGGACATCACCAGGACTGCGACGACTGCGTTGACCCACGATTTCATGATCCGGCTCTCCCCGTTTTCGATAAATCGGCCGACTCGCGGTTCGAGCCATGCCGAATGGACGACGCAGAGTGTAAGTGCACAACTGCAAGCAATCATTCGTCGTGACGAAGAAGCTTCTTTACGGAATCGGTAAGGATCGAGCGGCGCGTGGTAGCGCCGAAGATGCAGTGGAGCGAAAAGACCGTCGACCAAGCCAGCCGTCACCGTCATCGCGCGGTCAGTTTCGCGCAATGCAATGAAGACTCGCGCAATTATTCCGATATCGACAAAGATCATTCAACGGAAACGAGAATGATCTTCGGCAAGCGCGTCTTTACACTCCGTTCACAAGCTGCTTAAGACGAAACGGGCAGCACGATCAGAAATCCGAATCGGAGGTAGTCATCATGAAGACGTTCATTTCCGCAGTCGCCGTCGCCGCTGCCCTCGCCGTTCCCGCTCTGTCGTTCGCGCAGCAATCGGATGCGCCGCTGAGCCGCGCTCAGGTACGCGCCGAACTGGTCCAACTCGAAAAGGCAGGCTACAACCCGAACATCAGCGACCCGTCTTATCCGTCGAACATCCAGGCAGCGCAAGCCCGCGTGAGCTCGGAGCAGCTTGCGCAAGTGACACCCCAATCGAGCGCCTACGGTTCGGTCGCCAATGGTTCGTCGCAATCAGGCCGCATCACCGGCGTTCAGCCGCGGGCGCTCGGTACATACTTCGGCCAGTAAGTTCAGATAGCGTCGACAGACGCATCGCATAAGCAGCAATGCATAGGGCGACATCGTATCGATGTCGCCCTATGCATTTTGCGTGCGGAATACATCATGCATGATGGCGTTTTGCACTTTGCATTATCGCTACCGACCTTGCCGGTTCAGACGCTCGATGTCAGTTCGCCGGAATAGTCACGACCGGCGACTTCGCCGTGTCCGTGACTTCCGCAAGCGCCATCAGATTCTGCACGACCGTGAACGCGTATTTCGAATCGAAGTCGCTGCGATCGATCCAGTAGTTGGCCTTGTCGTAGAGCACGCTCACGTACGCATCCTGCGGCGCCTTCTCGCCAACTTTCACGATGATCGTCGGCCGCGTTTCTCCGCCGATCAACCCGATGCCCGGCTTGGTCGCGCCGCTGCCCACCTGCTCGTCAGGAACGGCGATCTGCGCGCCGAGATCGGTGAGGATGCCGAGCACCGAGCGCGTGACCATCGGGATGCGGTTGTGGTCCGACGACTGCCCATAGACGATTTCGTAAGTCTTCATCTTTGGCGAGAGGTGCAGCAGTTTTCTGACGAGCGTGAGATCGTCGACGACAGCCTTGTTCGAACCGCTGCGCGTCGCGCCGAGCGTGATGAATACGCCGCCCTTGTCGGCGCTGTTGCCCTTCGCGGCCTTGTCGGGCTTGCCGCTCTTGTCGTCATCCGCGTTGCGCGTCTCGATGTTCAATTCGCCCGCTAGCTGCAGCCTGCGAAGCGCCTGCAGAAGCAGGAAGAACTCGGGCGATCCAGATGCGTTCGGCCCGCCCAACGCCGTGCCGTTCTGCAAGCCACTGATCGACTGCGCGGTGATGCGCAACAGCAGATCGATCGGAATGCCGCTTTCGGCGAGCGGCAAGACGAGTGTCGGCGAAAGCGGCCGGATATACGCGCTGGCGTAGGCGTCGCCCGTGGTCGGCGTGAACGTGAAAGTCGGATGATTCGAGTAGGAGACGCTGCCCGTTGCCTGCGCGTAGTTCGGCTGCGCGCCGGAGCCGGCGTTGAGCACGACGCCGCCCGTCGTATCGAACGTGTACGCGGCGATGATGCTGCTCACCGTGAGAAACGACGGCGCATCGGCGAAGCGCAAGCCGACAATCGCGGCAAGAATTTCACGCTTCTTCGCATCGCCGAGCGCCCGGGCGTAATCGACCTGATCGGCCTTCAGGCGACCCGGGCCGATGCCAGCGCATCCCGCTGCGAGAAAGGCGACGGAGAGAATTGCGATCGATACGGCTTTCCTTGTCATGGCTTTATATGAGGGTGATGAGGAGGATCGTCGGCACGCAGCCGCGGAACACCCGGGCGGCGTCCGCAAATTTCATACCTTTGGACACGAACGATCCCATCCGGCGCGTTGCGCGCCGTCTCATCAACGACGTGGCGACCCGACGCCTTCGTCAGGCCCCGAGCAACGTCAGATCACGAAGCGCCGTGGTGCGGCGTGTTCGACTGCGCGTGCTCAGCCGGTGCGGATGGCTGAGCGATGTGCCGGCTCGCTTCCTCGTGTTGCGCGACGAGCGCATCGAGCCGGTCCTGCGCGAAGCGCGGACCGTCGTCGCGTGCGAAAGCTGGTGCGGCGAGCGTCGCCGCCGCAAGGACGATGACCGTGGCGAAAGGCGTTCTTTTCATGATTCACCCCGCGATTGAGCGCGGCAAGCCCCGGGCGTCGCCGCTCGACTAGCATCGCACATCGAGGGAAATGCTGCGCGGCGCGGCGCTTTTGTCGTACAAACGCTGGACGGCATGGTCTCGGAATTATTTAGCAACCCGTATCAATAAGTCGCTTTCATTCGCGCGCATGTGATCATTAGAAAAGATGCGGCGGCGTGCGGTCGGTCATGTCGCGCGGCAAGGTCTCGTCGAGCTCGAACTCCACACTCGGATAATCCTGCAGACGGCCGCTCACCTCCGCTTCGCGTTCGCTCGTGAACAGCCCGTCGAGATAATCGAACGTCAGCTTGCCGACGAGCGCCTTCAACGCAAGTTCGGCGCTACGCTTCGGCTCCGTGGCGATATCGCCCGAATCCATGCAGGCGCAGAACTGGCCGTTCTTCGAATCCATTCCGCCGATGTCGATCACCTTGCCGTCGACGTTCTGCGCGAGCACGCGCTGCTCCACCGCAAAGAGCCTGAACGGGCGTTCGAGACTTGCGGGCGGCTCGGAAGGGATTTCCCTGCTTTCACGATCGGCCATGGTGCGTTCTCCGGTTTGCACATTGATCGAGACGGTGCAGCAAAGGCCGCGCCCGCCATCTGTGCATTGCAGCATCGACGCGCCTTTCTGCGCACGTCGCGCCGTCCTACGATGAACCATCGGCCACGCAATCGAAGGAGCTGTCACCGTGAATCGAAACATGAGCGGCAAAATCGCGGTCATCACCGGCGCGAGCCGCGGACTCGGACGCAACGCCGCATTGAAGCTCGCGCAGGCAGGCGCCGGCGTGATCGGCACCTACAACCGAAACGCGGACGCGGCGCGCTCGCTCGTCGATGAGGTCGCCAGATCCGGCGGCAAGGCGGCCATGCTGCCGCTCGACGTCGCGCATTGCGACACCTTTGCCGCTTTCGGCGACGCGCTGTGCAAGACGCTCGAAGATACGTTCGAGCGCGAGAACTTCGACTTTCTCGTGAACAACGCGGGCATCGGCATTCATGCGCTCTTCGCGGAGACGACGCCCGCGCAGTTCGACGAACTCGTCAATATCCAGCTGAAGGGACCGTTCTTTCTGACGCAGACGCTCCTGCCCTATCTGCATGAGGAAGGCGCGATTCTCAATGTGTCGAGCGGACTCACGCGTTTCGCGTTGCCGGGATTCGCGGCCTATGCCGTGATGAAAGGCGGGATCGAGGTGCTCACGCGCTATCTCGCGAAGGAACTCGGGCCGCACGGCATCACGGTGAACACCATTGCGCCGGGCGCGATCGAGACGGATTTCGGGGGCGGCGTCGTGCGCGACGATCACGACACCAACCGGTTCGTCGCGGACAACACGGCGCTCGGGCGCGCGGGTGTGCCGGACGATATCGGCGGCGCGATCGTGGCGATGCTCTCGGACGGCAATCGCTGGATGACGGCGCAGCGCGTCGAGGTATCGGGCGGGATGTTCATCTGACACGAGGAAATGCGCCGCGCGGCGGACAAAAAAAACCGGACGCCGAGGCGTCCGGTTTTTGCATGCCACATGCGTTATGCCTAATGCATCACGCCGCGAAGCATCGCTTAGAAGCGGTGGATGATACCCACGCCCGCTGCGAACATGCTGCGCGATGCCGACGGCGCGCTTTGGAAGCCATCGCCGATTGTCGCGTTGGCGGCCGTCTGACGGTTCGTCGACGTGTTCGACGGAACAGCCAGCGTGTTGCCGTTCGCGCGCTGGAATGCTTCCAGTGCGTACAGGCCCGTGCGCTTCGACAGCGAGTAGTACTGCGAGAGGTTGAACTGGTGGTACGACGCTGCGTCGTTGATGCCGTTCGCCTTGCTGGCCCACGTGTAGCTGTAGCCCGCTGCGAAATCCCATGCCGACGTCGCCTTCCAGTGCAGCACCGTGCCGGCCGTGTTGAACACGGCTTCGTCGGTGAAGCGCGAGTTCACGCCCGGAATGTACTGAACGTTCGTGTACGTGACGGAGATGTCCCACGCGCTGTTGAACTGGTAGCCGCCTGCAACCGCGAAGCGCTGCTGCGCTTGTGCGCGCTGGTAGCCAGCCGTCACCGCCGACACGCCCGGCTGACCCGAACCATCGGTCGCTGCCGTGCTGTTGATCGTCGTCGAGCTGCTGCTGTAGATGCCGCCGCCTTCCGCCGCGTTGTTGATGCGCGAGAACGCCACCGTGCCGCCGATCGGGCCTTGCTGATATTGCAGCGCAGCCGTCCAGGTCGAGCCTTGGTACACGCTGTCAGGCACGCCAGCGAAGGAGTACGAGCCGCTCACCGTCAGGCCGTAGAACTTCGGCGACGTGTAGACGATCGAGTTGTTCGCGCGGTAGATCGTGTCCAAACCGTCCAGATCGCCCGGGTGCGCGCCGAAGTAGCCGGTCAGCCAGTTCGTCGGGCTGTACGGCGAGAGCAGCGTGTAGTACGAGGTGTACTGGCGACCCGCAGTCAACGTACCGTATGCCGGGTTCGTCAGACCGACCCATGCCTGGCGGCCGAACAGCGCGTTGGTGAACTGCGCTTGTCCGCTGTTGATGTCGAAGCCCGATTCCAACTGGAAGATGGCCTTGTTGCCGCCGCCCAGATCTTCGGCGCCCTTCAAACCGAAGCGGCTACCGGCCCAAATGCCCGATCCGGTCTTGATGTTCGAGCGGCCCGGATTCGTCTTGGCCAGGTTGGTCTGGCTGCTTTGATAGACGATCGAATCGTCGACGATACCGTACAGCGTGACGCTGCTTTGCGCGAACGCCGGTGCCGCGGCGGCGAACGCCGTGGCTGCGACGATTGCTGCCTTGGTCATCGTGAAACCCTTCATTTTTTCTCCTCAAGCGGTGGGCAATTTACTTGCATGCGAGTCTTGGAACCGGTGCCGCCGTGGCGACTTCTTATGTTTCAACTCGTAACTTTTATCGCTGGCAAGTGTATGGCTTACAGTCCGAATCCGAAAGAAAGACGCGGTTTTGTGTCGTTTTTTTTCACTGTCTGGTTAACCAGTATTTTCTGGTTCGCAGATATTGGGCAAACGGTTACGAAACTGACAGAAAGCTGACAGCAATGTGGCGCGATGACGGTCCGAGCGGGGCCGAATCGACGGCGCGGCGGCTAGAGATAACGAGGGATTCGACCGCAGTCAGAAAGGACGCGGCTTGACGGGACAAGGCTTGTCCGCTTTCGGAGATACAAGCCAATTGCCATTCTTTGGGGACGGGAAACGCGATAGCCCGAACAGGCTCGCGGAAAATTCGCGTGCGTCGTGCAGGCGACGGTCGACGGCGCTGCATCGGAATAGATCTGACAGTTACCCGACGATGCGCAGACGCGAAATTGACATCGGGCGAACGCGCTGCAAGCTTGCGTCGCCCGACCGGGTCGGCTAGTGCTCGATCTTCGAGCGCAGTTCGCGCGCCGTTTCAAGCAGGCCTTCGTAGCCCGAACGCGCATGCGAGGGCAGATCGGGATCGCCGACGAGCGTGCCGAGCGTCTCGATGATGCTGTACAGAATGCCCTTCGCCGCGCCCGCCGCCATCTTGCCCGCGGCGTAGGACTCGTCGACGTGCGAGATGGCCGCATCGAAATGCTCGACGTCCGGATGCGCCTCGCCGATACCCGATGCGTCGTCGCGCGGCTTGGTCGGGTCGCTGTTCATGATGATGGTCCTCCGTGTGTGGTTTCCGCTCTCTGCTCTCTGTATAGCGCCGCGGCGCGAAGCGTGCAATCGGGTGCGAGCGAGGCACAGCGCCGCACGCCTCAGGATGCGGGCAGTTCCTGCACCGGCTGGATGACGTGCACGCGCCGGGCGTCCCGCGGGCCCCTGCCTGCGCCGTGAGGCACGCCGCGCTCCATCAAAAGCGCGCGCAGCTCGACGATGACCGGGAACACCTCGTGATTGTGGTCCGCGCCCTGCCGGTCGTGCGCCTCCTGCTCGCGCTCGACGATCCAGCGATCCTCCTTGAAGATGCGCTCGGTGAACCACACGAGCAAGGGCCACGCGGCATCGAGCAGGCCGGGGATTTTCGGGCGGCGAATCGACAACAGGCCGAACGTGCGGTTCGTGCGCTGCTCGGCGTCGAGCGGCACGTAGGCGATCCACAGGTCCATCACCATCGTGTCGTCCTTGGTGCGGATCTTGAGCGTCTGATACGGGTACTCGGTGCGGATCGTCATCACGTCCTTCTGGCCGTCGTCGGGCTTCGAGCCGCGCTTTTGCCCGAAGACGAGCGCTTCGCCGATCGGCTGCTTGCCCGCTTCGCGCGCGAACGTGTAATCGACTTCGATCCAGTCCTCGCCGCGCCGTCTGCCGAGCGAGCGCGCGCGCATGCTGCCCATCTGCCGCCGATGCAGGAACTGATGGTTCATGTCCATCAGATTTTCGTGCATGAACGAGTAGTGGCACTTCACCGCGCGGCCGAAGCGGCGCGTCTTGTATGCGCGATCGGTGGCGGAGCCGAGATCGGGAAACTTCGCGGCATCGGCGAGCGCCGGGTCGCCCGTGAACACGAAAACCAGCCCGCCCGCCTCGCGGCACGGATACGCGCGCACGCCGTTAGGCAGGCGTTCGCGTCCGAGATAAGGGATGTCGGTGCAGCGGCCGGTGCAGTCGTAGGTCCAGCCGTGATAGCAGCAACGGATCGATTCCCCGTCGACGACACCCGCCGACAACGGCACCTGCCGATGCGCGCAGCGGTCTTCCAGCGCGAAGACCTTGCCCGAGGCGGTGCGTACGAGCACGATCGGATCGCCCGCGAAACGCACGCCGTGCGCGCGCCCCGCTTTCACCTCGCGCGACCACGCGAGCGGATACCAGTGATCGGGATGAATGTCGACGCGGCGCAGATCCCGCGGCGGCTTGGCGGGTGTATCGGTTGATCCGGCTTCCTGCTCGCCTTGCGGCAACGCTGCGTGCATGTACGACGCCTCCGGTGAAGGGAGATCGGTTTGAACGCCGCGAGCCGCGCGGCGCAATGAACGACCATTCGCAGTCTACACGGCGTCGCTCATTTCGGCGCGCGCCGGATTCTCGCGCTCACGCTTGCTGCCCGAGATGCGCGTGCAGATGATCGATCAACGCGCGCACCTTCGGCGGCAGAAAGCGATTCGGCGGATAAAGCAGCCACACCGGTCCCTGATACGCGCGCGCCTGCATGTCCCAGTCCGCGAGCACGGCCTGCACGCTGCCCGACGCGAGCGCATCGCGGGCGGCGAATTCCGGCAGCGCCGCGATGCCGAGCCCGTCTTCGGCCGCGTCCAGCCGCGCGCCCGCGTGATTCGCGATATAGCGCCCGCGCACCGCGACTGTCACCGTTTCGCCGTTGTT
Source organism: Caballeronia sp. NCF2 (assembly GCF_023631205.1). Taxonomy (NCBI): domain Bacteria; kingdom Pseudomonadati; phylum Pseudomonadota; class Betaproteobacteria; order Burkholderiales; family Burkholderiaceae; genus Caballeronia; species Caballeronia sp. NCF2. The sequence continues at coordinate 8,481 of NZ_JALQDN010000017.1, forward strand.
GCTGAAGCGCCAGCGGTTGTCGTCGGCGGTTTCGCCCAGATGGATGCAATCGTGCAGCGCCAGCTCGCGCGGATGCGCCGGCGCGCCACGCTCCCGCAGATAGCCCGCCGACGCGCACAGCAGCCAGCGCACGCGTCCGAGCGGGCGCGCGGCGAGCCCTTGCGGCGGATGGCTCGTCGCGCGGATGACGAGATCGACGTCGCTGTCGAGCGGATCGATATCGTGATCGCTGAAGACGAGCTGAAGATCGACATCCGGATACGCCGCGAGAAACGCCGGCACGAGCGGATGAATCACGGACTTCGCGTAAGCCGTCGGCGCCGACAGCGCGACGCGGCCCTGCGGCTTGCCCGACACCTGCCCCGCCGCATCGACCGCGCCGGACGCCGCCGCGGCCATGTCGCGGCAATGCCGATACACCTGAAGCCCCGACTCGGTAACGCGGATCTTGCGCGTCGAGCGCTCGAGCAGCCGCGTGGCGAGCGCCTCTTCAAGACGCTTGATCTGGCGGCTGACCGTCGACGGCGTGCTGCCCAGTTGCCGCGCCGCGACCGAGAAGTTGCCCGCATCGACGACGCGCGCGAATACGGCCATGTCCGGCATCAGGTCGAAAAGATCGGCGGGATTCATTTGTGCATTCGTGACAAGAAAGCTATGCGACTGAAGCCGATTATCGCGCTGAACGCATCATTCGACAATGACGGCCACTTTCTCACGGAGCCGCTCCATGACCGTCCGACGCCTGCATCCTCTTTCCGATCTCCTGCTCTTCGCCGTCGCGATGTTGTGGGGCAGCAGCTACGGCATCGTCAAGAGCGCGCTCGCGTTCTATCCGGTGCTGGGGCTGCTCGCGCTGCGCTTCGGCATCACGTTCTGTCTGCTCGCCGTCACCCTGCGGCATCTGCGGCACGCGAGCGCGGCGGCCCTTCGCGGCGTGCTCGTTCTCGGCTTGCTGCTGCTTTCGATTTTTCTAGCTGAGACGTTCGGCGTGCTCCATACGCGCGCCGCGAACGCCGCGTTTCTGATCAGCTTGTGCGTCGTGCTGACGCCGCTCGTCGAATGGGTGCTGCTCAGGCGACGCCCCGGCGCGGCCGAGTGGCTGGCGGTCGGCGTGTCGTTCGCGGGCGCGTGGCTGCTCGCGAGCGACGGCGCGCTGTCCTTCGACTTCAATGCCGGCGATGGGCTGATCCTCGCCGCCGCCGTGCTGCGCGCGCTGTCCGTTTGCGTGACGAAGCGCGTGTTGCGCGCGGCTCCCCTGCCCGCGCTTACGGTGACGGCGGTGCAGGCGGGCGTGGTCGCATCGGGCAGCGCGGTCATCGCGTTGGTTTTCGCGCCATCGCAATGGCAGTCGCTGCCCGCTCTCGCCGGTCACGGCATGTTCTGGGGATCGGTGCTGTATCTCGTGTGCGCGTGCACCCTTTTCGCCTTCTTCGCGCAGAACTACGCAATCGGCCACAGCAGCCCGACGCGCGTCTCGCTCCTGATGGGCAGCGAGCCCGCGTTCGGCGCGCTCTTCGCGAGCGCGTGGCTCGGCGAACGTGTGTCGATGGCGGGCTGGATCGGCGGCGGGATGATCGTCGCGGCCTCGCTGATGGCGACGGTGTCCTGGCGCGGCATGTTCGCAGCGCGTCCGGGCGAAGCGTGAACGCGGACGTCGTTACGCGGGTTTTTTGAATACCACGCTGAAGTTATTGGCCGGCATCGCGACCGTCTCGACGAACGCGAGGCCGGCCTTCTCGCCAAGCGCCTCGACTGCTTCCATGTCACGCACGCCCCAGCGCGGATCGCGTGCGCGCAGTTGCTGATCGAAGGCTTCGTTGCTCGGGGCGGTATGCGCTCCATTGCGCCGATACGGCCCGTACAGGTACAGTACGCCCCCCGCATCGAGACGCGCGCCCGCGCCGCGAAAGAGCGCCTCGGCCGCTTCCCACGGCGCGATGTGGATCATGTTGATGCACACGATGGCCGCCACGTTCGCGATGCCCCAGTCGTCGTTGCACACATCGAGCGCGAGCGGCGCATTCAGGTTGGCGAGCCCCGAGTGAGCGCGCCATGCGGCGATGGATTCGCGTGCTTCGACATCGGCATCGCTAGGCTGCCAGACGAGGCCCGGCAGTGCAGCCGCGCAGTGCACGGCGTGCTGACCGGTGCCGCTTGCGATCTCCAGCACGACGCCGCTTTGCGGCAGGACGCGCTTGAGGACCGATAGAATCGCATCGCGATTACGTTCGGCGGCGGGCGCGCGGCGGCGCACGGCAATGTCGGGAGGCGGCGTATCGCCGGAGGCGGATGGTGTCGGATTCATTGCGCGAGCGCGTGCGGGCGCTTTAACGGTCGATTCGCGACGAGCCTAATGGGACGCACGAAGACGCGTCAAGCGACATAACGGCGAGCCGCCAATGCTGACCGGCATGGCGCGATTCGTGCTGTCCCGAAGCGCGCGGAAAGCGCGGATTGCAAGCAAACCTGTGTATGCTCCCGGTTGATCCCGCGTCCGCTTTCGCATTTTGCATGCATGCGCCGTGCATTCTGAATGCCAGATTGAATGCATTCCGAACGCGTGCAAACCGCCGGCGCAGCATGACATCGAGCGCGCCGATGCATCCCGACAAACTCTGGCCCGCGCACGCGGCGCGATCGAATTGGAGTGAACCATGCAGCACGATCCGAAAGAGCCCCCGACGAAGCAATCCAGCGATGGCCCCGATGACGACATGATCGCGTTCGCGAGCGAGGTCTTCGATGTCGCTCGCCGCGGCGACGCCGCGATGCTCGACGCGCTCCTGACCAAGGGCCTGCCGCCGAATCTGCGCAACGACAAGGGCGACAGCCTCGTGATGCTCGCGAGCTATCACGGTCACGCCGACGCCGTGCGCGTCCTGCTTCGGCACAACGCCGATGCCAACCTGCGCAACGACAATGGCCAGACGCCGATTGCGGGCGCCGCGTTCAAGGGCTTTCGCGAGGTGATCGAAACGCTGCTCGAACATGGCGCGGATGTGGAAGGCGCATCGCCCGACGGGCGCACCGCGCTCATGATCGCGGCGATGTTCAATCGCGTGGAGATCGTCGACTTGCTGATCGCGCGCGGCGCGAACCCGGATGCGCGCGATGCCGGCGGCTTCAGCGCACGCGATGCCGCCGAGAAGATGGGCGCGGCCGACACCGCGGCACGGCTCGCGAACGCATCGAACGGCCATGCGCGGCCATCCGAAGCGTGAAGCGTCGATTGGCACAATGCACTTCGCATGCATGATTCAATCCGCGAACGAACGACGCCTCGCGCGCGTCGAATCGATCTGACAAGCACCGATCCAACAACGAACCAGACAATCAGGTGACTCGGAACCATGGAGCTTTTGCGATGACAGGCGGTATCTCGCATCGGGGTGATGCGTCGCCGACAGACCTTCACGCGCTTGGGCGCGCATGCCGGGCGGGCCGCGTCTTCAATGCAGCCGCACGTCTGTCGCTGTGCGTGGCCGCGTTCATCGTCGCCATCGCGAGAACGTTGCGCGCGCTGCGCGTCACCGCGAGCCTTCCGGTCATCGCCGCCTTCGCGCTCTCCGCATGCGGGCTGATGCAGCAACAGGTGCCCGCGCCGATCGTCGAACACTCTTATATTCCGGCGCCGGAAGAAGCCGGCTCTGCCGAGCCCGAAGAACCTTTGCCCGCCGTGCAGGCGCCGGAGCCCGCGTCTGCCGTGAAACCCGCGCCGGCGCCGAAACCGAAGCGCCGCATCGTCAAGCCGAAGCCGCCGGAGCCGGCCGTCACGCCACCGCCTGAACCGCCCGAGCCGCCGCCTCCGCCGCAGATCATCTCGACGCGCATCATGCAGCACGATCAGCTGCACGGCCTGCTCGACGCCGAAGTGCAGCGTCCGGACGGCAAGGTCGTCGGCCGTGCGGTGGACATGTACGTCGATGCATCCGCGAAGCCGAAGCTTCTGATGGTCAATCTCGCGGGCTTCCTCGGCGTCGGCGACCGCAAGGTCAACTTCCCGTGGACGGCCTTCCGCTTCACGCCGAATTCGAAGACCGCGCCGATTACCTTCGTGCCGCCACCACCGCCCGCGAAGGGCAAGCCGGCCGAACCGGTGCCGAAGCCGCAGCCCGTTGCGGAGGCGCCCGCGAACTTCATGCAGCTCGTCGATTCGACGGTGACGCAAAGAAGCGGCGCGCGCATCGGACGCGTGGTCGACGTGCTCGTCGACGCTCAGGCGCAGCCTCAGGCGCTGGTGCTCGATCTATCGAGTTCGCTCGCGGGCGACAAGCGGCATGTCGCGGCCGACTGGGGCGACCTGCATGTGTTTTCGCGCAACAAGCAGTGGCTGCTGCAGATGGATTTCAACGACGCGCAACTGAAGGCCGCGCCCACCTACTCGCCCGAGCAGCCGATCAAGATCGTGTCGCCTGTGGTGCCCGCGCCGGCGACGGCTGCGAGCGCGGCATCGGCATCGACTGGCGCGGCGAGCGCGACGGCTTCAGGCGCGACGCCGGCGCAGGCGCCCGCTTCCGGCGCGCGCCTGACGAGATAGCGGATAACGACATCGATAACAGAATCACAACATGGTAATTGCACGCAGTCTGCGCGCGCTCGACTGGCTGAACTTCTTCGTCGCCAACGTGCAGACCGGCTTCGGCCCTTTCATTGCTTCGTATCTTGCGGCCAACAAGTGGACGCAGGGCGAGATCGGCCTGATGCTTTCCGTCGGCACGATCAGCGCGATGGCGAGCCAGTTGCCGGCAGGCGCGCTCGTCGATGCGATGCGCAACAAGAAGTTCGCTGCTCTCTCGGCGATCATCGCGATCATCGTGAGTGCGCTGTTGCTCGCCGCGAGCCCGACGTTCGTGCCGGTTTTTGCGGCCGAAGTGCTGCACGGTTTCGCGAGCTGCATGCTCGTCCCGGCGATGGCGGCGATCTCGCTCGCCCTCGTCTCGCGCGCAGATCTCGGCGACCGGCTCGGCCGCAATGCGCGCTGGGCGTCGATCGGCAGTGCGCTGACAGCGGCGTTGATGGGCGCGTTCGGCGAGTATCTGTCGCTGCGCTCGGTGTTCTTCCTGACGGCCGCGCTCGCGTTGCCGGCGATCGTCGCGCTGCGCATGATTCACTACGATGCGCCGCCCGTCGTGCCGCGCGCACCGCCGGGCAAACCCAAGCTCACGCCTGAGGGCGAGGAACGCGAATCGTTGCGCGAGTTGCTGAAGGACAGGCGTCTTTTGATTTTCGCGGCGTGCGTGGTGCTCTTTCACCTGTCGAACGCGGCGATGCTGAATCTCGCCGCCGGCGAAGTCACAGCGCACATGGGCGACAACGTTCAACTCGTGATTGCGGCGTGCATCATCGTGCCGCAGTTCATCGTCGCGGCGTTGTCGCCGTGGGTCGGACGGCAGGCGCAGAAGTGGGGGCGCCGGCCGGTGCTGATTCTCGGGTTCTGCGCGTTGCCTATACGCGCGATTCTGTTCGCGGGCGTGAGCAGCCCGTATCTGCTCGTGCCGGTGCAGATGCTCGATGGCATCAGCGCAGCCGTGTTCGGTGTGATGCTTCCGCTGATTGCGGCGGATGTCGCCGGCGGGCGCGGGCATTACAACCTGACGATCGGGTTTTTTGGGCTGGCTGCGGGCGTCGGGGCGACGCTTTCGACGGCGGCGGCCGGTTTTGCCGCGGATCGCTTCGGCACTGCGATGAGCTTTTTTGGGCTCGCCGGGGCCGGGGCGCTTGCGGTGTTGATGGTGTGGCTTGCTATGCCGGAGACGCGTATCGCGAATGCGGTGAAGGAGGATGAGGCTGAGCCGTCGGTGAAGGTTTGAGGGCTTCGTTTCTATTGTCTCTTGCTCATGCTTCGGTGAAATCCTGCGTTCGTGTCGGTTTATTAGCGTTGCCCCGCACAGGGGCAACGCCACTAGACCACTAAGAACACGGGATCCGGCGAAAACAAAGAAAAACTCACTCAAAAGGCGTCAACCCCTCAAGCAAAGTAGGAATCAACTCACTCACCGTCGGATGAATATGCATCGCCCGCTGCAACGTCGTATAGGGCGCATCCGCATTCATGATGTCGATGAAGGCATGAATGGCCTCATCCCCTTCGATGCCATAAATCGCCGCCCCTAAGAACCGCTTCGTCCGCGCATCCACGAGCGCCTTCATGAAGCCATCCGTCTCACCGCGCTCCCGAGCGCGCCCCACCCGCGACATCGGCATCGTCGCGATAAGCGCCTCGCGTCCGTCCCTGCGCACGTCTTCCTCGCTCATCCCCACACGCGCGAACGGCGGATCGACGAAAACCGCATAAGCCATGATGCGCGTATCGACGCTGCGCGATTCGCCGTCGAGCAGATTCGAAGCGATGATCTCGTAATCGTTCCACGACGTATGCGTGAACGCGCCGCGCCCGTTCACATCGCCGAGCGCATACACGCCATCGACTTTGGTGCGCAACTGGCCGTCGACATCGATCATGCCGTGCCGGTTCACCGCAATACCCGCATGTTCCAGACCGAGATCGTCGGTGTTCGGCGTGCGGCCCGTCGCGAACAGCAGATGCGATGCATCGATGACCTCATCATCGCCACTGACGATACGCACGCCACCCGCCATCGGCTCCACGCGCGACATCTCCGCGCCGAAGCGAAAGTCGATGCCCTCACGCACGAACACGTCCTGCATCGCGCGGGCGACATCCTCGTCCTCGCGTGTGAGGATCCGCTCGCCGCGCACGAGCAAGGTCACGCGGCTGCCGAAGCGCCGGAACATCTGCCCGAATTCGAGCGCGATATAACTCGCCCCGACAATCACCAGATGCTCCGGCACTTCGGTCAGTTCGAGAATCGTCGAGTTGGTCAGATACGGGACGCGTTCGAGCCCATCGACCTTCGGCACCACCGCGCGCGTTCCCGTGTTGATGATGATGAGATCGGCGTCGATCTCCTGCGTGGAACCGTCGGCCGCCTCGATGGACAGCGCTCGCGGCCCTGTAAAGCGCCCGTGTCCCTTGAAGACCGTGAGATTGTGCGTGCCGCGCAGCCATTTCTCGATGCCCGTGCGGGAGCCGCCGATCACCTCGTCCTTGCGCGCCTTCACACGCGCCATGTCGATGCGGATGTCGCCGCCGATCATCACGCCGTACTGCGCCGCCGTGCGCGCGACATGCGCGGCCCGCGCGCTCGCGACATAAGTCTTGGTCGGCGTGCAACCGACGTTCACGCAGGTGCCGCCAAAAAGATGCCGCTCGATGATGGCCGTGCGCTTGCCGCTTTCCGCGAGCCGCACGGCAAGCGGCGAACCGCCCTGCCCCGTACCGATCACGACTGCGTCGAAGTGCTGTGACATGCTCGTTCTCCCCTGGTTTTTTGCATTCGTAACGCAAAAGACCGTGCGAATGAAGCGGATGAAGAATGCCCATGCGGGAACCGAATGCATCTTACGCGCAAGTCGGCGAACAGGCAGGCGCGCTGCCCGAAGCGCGTGATTCGGATACGGGCACGGCGCGTGCTGCGTCCGAACAGAACGTCCCGCGCATCGCGGCGCGGTCCGCTCAACCATCAGCATATGAAGTCCGAAGGCATTCATGATCGAGACGATGTGGTTTCTCGTCGTCGGCGGCGTGCTCATTTTCATGGGCCTCGCCAGTTCGACGTTCAAGCACCTGCCGGTCAGCACCGCGATGTGCTACCTGGCGATCGGCTTCGCGATGGGTCCCGCGCTCGCCAATCTGCTGACACTCGACCTCGCGACCGATGCAACGGTCCTCCGGCGCATCACCGAAGTGGCGATGCTCGTGTCGCTATTCGCGATCGGCCTGCGGCTGCGCGTGCCGCCCACCGATCGCATCTGGCTTCTCCCGGTACGCCTGGGCTTCGTCGCCATGATCCTCACCGTCGCCGCGCTCACGCTCTTCGGCGTCTATGTGCTCGGTCTCAGCTGGGGACCGTCGCTGCTGCTCGCCGCGATGCTCGCGCCGACCGATCCCGTGCTCGCGCATGACGTTCAGGTCGAGACGCCCGGCGACGTCGACCTGCTGCGCTTTTCGCTGACGGGCGAAGGCGGACTCAACGATGGCATCGCGCTGCCCTTCGCGCTGCTCGGCATCGCGGTGTGCCGCTTCGAGGCGTCGCCAAGCGAAGCGTTGCACTGGAACTTCGCATTGCAGGCGATATGGGGCATCGCGGGCGCGCTCGTGAGCGGCTGGCTGCTCGGCGCGCTGTCGGTGCGGCTTGTCGCGTATCTGCGCACGCGCCACGGGCAGGCGCTCGGACCGGAAGGTTTCTTTGCGCTCGGCCTCATCGCGCTGTCGTACGGCGTCGCCGAATTGCTGCACACGTACGCGTTTCTCGCGGTCTTCGCAGCCGGTCTCTCCATGCGCCGCGTCGAGCAAAAAGAAAGCGGCGACAAGTCCCCGCGCCAGGCGGTCGGCAAGATCGATGCGGACGACGTCGGCGCCGCCGCAGCCGATCCCGAACGCGCGCACGCCTTCATGGCCGAGCGCGTGCACGGCTTCACGATCGAACTGGAGCGCATCGCCGAAGTGGCGATCATGCTGATGGTCGGCGCCGTGCTCGCGACGATGTGGCGCGAACTGCTCTCGTGGCGGACCTGCGCGCTCATCGTCGCGCTCTTTCTTGTGCTGCGGCCGGCGGCGGTCGAGGCGTCGCTCATCGGCTCGCAGGCGACGGGCGCGCAAAGACGTCTCATGAGCTGGTTCGGCATACGCGGCGTCGGCTCGTTCTATTATTTGCTCTTTGCACTCGAGCAAGCGCCGCATGACGTGGCCGCGCCGCTCGTGCCGCTCGTCATCGCGACGATCGCTGCGTCTGTCATCGTGCACGGCATCACCGCGACGCCGCTCATGAAGCGATATCAGCGCGCGCGAACCGATATTTAGCGATGCAACTATCATCCAGGACCGACCCGGCGTGAAGCATCTGATTTTCTTCTGCGGTCATGCCGGCACCGGCAAGACGACGCTCGCGAAGCAACTCTTCGCGCCGCTCATGCATGCGACTGGCGAGCCCTTCTGCCTGCTCGACAAGGACACGCTCTACGGTGCATACAGCGCCGCGGCGATCGGCGCGCTCACCGGCGATCCGCACGATCGCGACAGCCCGCTTTTCATAGAACATTTTCGCGATCCGGAGTATCGCTGTCTCATCGATACCGCCGCCGAAAATCTCGCGCTCGGCGTGAGCGTCGTGATCGTCGCGCCGCTGACGCGCGAGGTGCGCAATGGACGCCTTTTCGATCGCGCGTGGCTCGGCATCGATGACGATGTCGCCATAAGCGTCGTCTGGGTGCATGTCGATGAAGATGTGGCGCGCGAACGGATCGTTGCGCGCGGCGATCCGAACGATGCGTACAAGCTCGCGCATTGGGAGGAATATCGCAAGCGCCTCTTCGTCCCCGATGAAGCGCTCGCGCGGACGCTCGTGATGTTCGACAACACGACGCCATCCGGTGAAGCCGGCGGCGAACTGGTCGCGCGCCTCGTCGCTTAAGCCGCCGCGAGCTGGCGTGCCGTCGCGACCGCGTTGGCGCCTTCGTACAGCTTGCCGAAGCGGTTGTTGAGGAACGCGTCGAGCGGCACCTGCTCCTGACGCACGAAGCCGCTCTGCGGCAGCACGCCTTCGCGGAAGAGATCGAGTTCCGCGCAGATCGCGCCGGCGGTCGTGATCTGGATCGCGCTCATCGGCACGCCGCACACATCCTTCGCGAAGATCTTGCGCGTGAACACGTCCTGCACGAGTTGCCCGCGCCGCATGCCCGTCACCGTGACGAAGATCAATACGACGTCCTGTGCCGTCGAAGGCACCGCGCGCTTGAGCATCGTCTTGAGACCGTCGCGATCGGTGGACATACGCAGATCGTCGAGCAGGAACTTCATCAGATCGCGATGCCCCGGATAGCGCACCGATTTGTAGTCGAGCGTCTCGACCTTGCCGGCAAGCGTTTCGCAGAGCGTGCCGAGCCCGCCCGATGTATTGAACGCCTCGTACTCGATGCCATCGAGCGAAAAATGCTCGACACCTTCGAGCGGCTGCACCCATTGCGTGCGGCCTTCGCGGATCGCCTCGCACGGCTGGCAATACTCGTTGATGAGCCCGTCGATGCTCCATGTAAGGTTGTACTTCAGCGCATTGGTCGGAAACTCGGGCAGCGCGCCGACGCGCATCTTTACTTCGCGCACGTCGTCGAGACGCTTCGCCAGATCGTGCGCGACGATGCCGATGAAGCCCGGCGCAAGACCGCATTGCGGCATGAACGCGAGCTCGGAGTCGTCGGCGATCGCGCGGATCGCGTGCGTCGCGCGCACGTCTTCGGTGAGGTCGAAGTAATGCACGCCCGCCGCTTTCGCCGCCGATGCGACGTTGATCGCGAGGTAATACGGCAGCGCATTGATGAGCGCGTCGAAACCGATCAGCGCCTGACGAAGCGCGGGCGTATCGGCGGAATCGACGCGGCGCGTCGGGATGCCTTGCGCATCGATGAGCGCGAGCGCGTGTTCGTCGCGATCGAAGGCGACGACGTCGAAATCCCCCGTTTCACGCAGCAAATGCGCAATGCTTTGACCGATCAGTCCGGCGCCGACGAGGGCCACTTTCATATTCGTCTCCTGTATGTGCGAGTTAGGCCGATACACCTGTTCACACAGTTTAGGAGCGCGCGAATATTGATCCTAGACGCAAAATGATGCGCTTCGACGACGGTTTTCGTCGTTTCGACGATCGATCGATCCCATTTGTATCGTCGAGTCTCAACCGGCGCGATCGATCTTGCGCGCGAGGATGATCGACGTCGTCGTCCGTTCGACGCCTTCCAGCACGCCGATCTCGTCCAGCAGGTCGTTCAGGCGGTCCGGCGAATCGGCGCGCAGCCATGCGACGTAATCGAATTCGCCGCTCACCGCGCAGAGCAACTGAATCTCCGGCATGCGTGCGAAGCGCTTCTGCAGGTCGCGGCCGTATTTCGGCGTGAGCTTGATGCCGACGTACGCCTGAATGCTCGCGTCGAGCACATCCTGGCCGAGCCGCACGCCGTAGCCCGCGATCACGTTGTTCTTTTCGAGCCGCGCCATGCGGGCGATCACCGTCGTGCGCGCAACGCCCAGTTGCCGCGCGAGATTCGCGACGCTCTCGCGCGCGTTCATCTGCAGAAGCGCGACGAGATTGCGATCGATGTCGTCGAGCTGATCGAGGCGCGGCGGTCTCATGTGGGCGTCGTCCTTGGCGTTTGTGTTTTGGGTTATGCGTTTTGAATGCCATCTGGCATCCGGCATTTTGTGTTTTGCATTATCGCCGAGACGCTGCGATACGAACGCCGGTCAGACACCGAGCTTCGTCACCATGAAATCGACGAAACTCGCGAGCTTGGGCGTCGCGCGCGTATCGCGCGGATAGACGAGATGAACGGGCGAAGGCTTCGGCAGAAAGTCCTGGAGCACCGCGACGAGCGCGCCGCTCTTCAGTTCATCTTCGACGAGCGCATGCGGTTGAAGCACGAGGCCGAAGCCGGCGAGCGCCGCCTTCCTGAGCCCCTGCCCGTTATTCGTGCGAAAGCGCGCGGACTGCGTGCGGCGCGCATGCATCGCCTCGTCCTCGCCTTCGAGCCGCCAGCTCGCCTCGCGGCCGAGATGCAAGAAGCCGAGGCACTCGTGGCTCGCGAGATCGGCGGGGGTCGCGGGCGTGCCCGCGCGCGCAAGATAGGAAGGCGACGCGCATACCGTCATCGCATACGGCTTGAGCGGCCGCGCGACGAAGCTCGAATCGGCGAGCGTGCCGATACGCACGGCGGCGTCGAATCCTTCCTCGACGATATCGACCATGCGGTTGGTCAGATCGAGCTCGACGCTGATCTGCGCGAACGCCGCGAGAAACTCGGTCACGGCGGGCGTGACGAACTGCACGCCGTAAGTCAGCGGCACGGTGACGCGCAATACGCCGCGCGGCGTCGCGCTCATCGATTCGGCGAGGGTGTCGGCAGAATCGACTTCCGCGAGAATGCGGCGGCAGCGTTCGTAATATTCACGGCCGATCTCGGTCAGGCTCTGACGGCGCGTCGTGCGGACAATGAGACGCGCATCGAGCCGCGCCTCCAGCGCCTGCAAGTGCTTGCCCGCCATCGGCGCCGAGATCGAAAAGCGCTCGGCCGCGGCGCTCAGACTGCCCGCCTCGACGATCGCGACAAAGACCCGCATGCTCAACAAGGTATCCACTGCGTTTTTTCCAGAGACGTTTCGAATGTAAGCAGTTGTGGCAATGCGGGCGAATCCGCATGCAATCGTGATACTAATATCCGCCGAAGGCGTGATCTTCGCTGCTTTGCATGCAGCTTACGAAGCACGCCGCTTCCTATATCGATCGAAGGTACTTTTGAATGAAAAGAACACTCGTTGCATTGGCCGCTTTCTGCGCACTGAGCCCGGTTTTCGCGCAGAGTTCGGCGCCCACGGCCGCATCGGCGCCCGCCGCGCAGGACGCTGCGTCCGCACCGGCCGCCAGCAAGCGCGAGGCGCGCGTCGAGGAGCGTATCGCGGAACTGCATTCGAGCCTCAAGATCACGCCGCAGCAGGAAGCGCAGTGGTCGAAGTTCGCCGATGTAATGCGCGACAACGGCCGCACCATGGCCGATCTGTACCGCCAGCGCATCGCGGCGCGCGACACGATGTCCGCGCTCGACGACATGAAGCAATACGAGCAGATCACGCAAGCCAACGCGGACGGCACGAAGCGGCTCGTCGAAGCTTTCGAGCCGCTTTACGCGAGCCTTTCGCCCGAGCAGAAGAAACTCGCCGATACGAGCTTCCGCTCGGAGCACGGCAAGGCGCGACACGGCGGCGCGCATCATCGTTCGCGCGCGGCGGGCGCGGATGCGGCATCGACGACGAAGCCCTGAACGAGCGCCGGATCGGAAAGCCCGCATCGCATGATGCGGGCTTTTTTGCGTCCGCCGAGTGCAAAATGACGCGAATGCCGTTACGATCCGCTCCCTCACCATCTTCGCCGATCGCACCATGCTCCATCTTTCGCAACTCGATCTCGCCACCGATCCCGCCGCACGCCGCGTCGTGAAGGACGAAGCCGTCACCGTCGAATTCGCGGCTGCCGCGGGCGAACTCATGAGCCTCGAAGGGCCGAACCGCTATGCAAGCGGCGATGCGATCGTCACCGCTTCCAGCGGCGAGCGCTGGGTCGTGTCGCGCGAACGCTTCGATCCGAAGTACGTGCCGGAAGGCGGCATCGCGCACGGCGAGGCGGGCATCTATCGCAACCGTCCGAGCGTCGTGCTCGCGAAGCAGATGCACGAACCCTTCTCGATCGCGCGATCCGCGGCAGGCGACATCCTCACCGGCGATGCCGGCGACTGGGTCATGCAATACGCGCCGGGCGATTTCGGCGTCGTGAAGGCAGCGCGCTTCGCGAAGGTCTATCGCGAAGCCTGAGCGCGCTCACGCGAAGTCCTCGCCCATCTCGATGTCCACTTCGCGCGGCACGGTCTGGCCGTCCGCGTACATCTCTTCGAGCGATCCGAGCGTCGCTTCCACATAGGCACGCAGCACCGCGTAACTGCGCGCGTGCATGCGTGGCGGCAATGCGCGATAACGCGCGAGCGCGGCCGGATCGAAACGCACGTCGATCGTGATGCGCCGCGCGCTCGAACCGAAGCGCATCGCCACGTAATGAATCACGAGCGATGTGCGGCCTTCATCGTCCTTGCGTTCGGCGAACTGCGTCTGCTCGGGAAAGAGATCGCAGATCACATGCGCGAGCATGTCGATATCCGCGCTCGGGCAGTCGTATTGATAGTCGTCCATTCGATGTCGATATTTGATTCAGGCAGGCGCGGATGCGCTCAACCGCCGCGGGCGGCGGCTCGCCGGTAGTAGCGCACGAGCGCCACCGCGACGATCGCGCCGAGCACGAGATACACCGCATCGGCGGCGATGAGCGGCACGAGCCGCGCCTGAAAAAGCGCGGCTGGCAAGCCGACGAGCGCATGCGCGGCAACGAGGACTGCGAGCGCGTGGCGCGAACGCTCGCGCAGCATTTGCCACATCAGCGCGGAAAAGCCGAGTTGCAGCACGAACGCACTCGCACGCTCAACGAGGAAGATGCCCGCCGACACCGGCGACAGACTCATCAGCACGAGATGAATGCGCGCGATCGCTTCGAGCGGCGCGGTCGCGAAATGCGCGTCGAGCGTGCCGCGATTCGCGAGCACCGCATAGACGATCCATTGCACCTGCACGAGCACGCCGACGATCCACGCCTCCGCCCCGCCGTGCCCGATGCCGTAGCCGAGCGCCGGACCGTGCCGGTCGAGCGCGTCAGGCTCGCGCGAGATGAGCCATTTCATCGCGAGAAAGCGTCCGACTTCCTCGCACAGCCCCGCCGCGAGCGCGCCATAAACGACGAACACGGCCGGATTGACGAGCCACGCCGACGTGACGGGATTGCTCAGCATGAAGCCGTGCAGCGCGCGTTCGATGACCATCGCGAAGAGCGCGAACACGGCGATGCCGAGAATCGCGTAGCGCGGCACGATCGCGAAGCGCGGCCGCAGCTTCCTGTACAGCACGATGGGCATGGCCGCGATGATGAGCGTCGCGAGCGCGAGGCTCAGCAACGTCGTAACACTGATCATTCAGATTCCTTGCGAAGCTTGTTGCTCGTCGTTGTGATTCGCGCGTGTCGTCGATGCGCGCACGACGAGTTCGCCCGGCAGCAGACATTCGCGCGCGGGCATCGCGGCGCCGCCGAGACGCTCATGCAGAAATTCGACCGCGCGCCGGCCGATATCGTACGTCGGCTGGCGGACCGCCGTCATGCCGGCGAGCTGCGCCCATTCGGAATCGTCGATTGACATCAGCGCGACGCTCGCCTGCCAGTCCGCGCCGTGGCGTTCCTTCAGATGCACCGCGACGCGCAGCGCGACCGGCCCGTTCGCCGCGAAGAGCGCGACGCGCTTGCCCGCGGCTTTCGCCGCCGTGACGCGCGTGTCGAGTTCCGTGAGCGCGGGCGCCGCATCGGCGAGATCGATCACGAGCGTCGAGCCGCTTGCATGGAGCGCCGCGACGGTTTCGCGAAACGCGGCTTCGCGCAGACGCCGCGAGCTGACATGCGTGACCGGCTGCACGACGAACAGCAGCTCGTCGAAACCTTCGTCGACGAGATGACGCGTCGCGATCTGCACGGCGGCGGGATTGTCGAGCCCGACCATGTCGGTGATGAAACCTTCGACCGAGCGATCGACGAGCACGACCGGAATGCCGCCGCGCGCAAAGCCTTGCAGCAGTTCTTCCTTCACGCCGAGCGCGTTGACGATGACGCCTTCGACGCGATACGTCGTCAGCAATTGCAGATAGCGCCGCTCCATGTCGATCTCGTTGGCCGCGTGACAGATGAGCGGCATATAGCCGAGCGCGTGGCACGCTGCTTCGACGCCTTGCAGCACTTCGACCGAATACGGGTTCGTGAGGTCGGCGAGCAGCATGCCGATCAGACGATTGCGGCCGCGCTTCAGGCCGCGCGCCATCTGATTCGGCCGATAGTCGAGCTTGGCGATGGCCGCCTCGATGCGCTCGCGCAGATCGGGCGACAGCACGCCGAGCTCGCCGTTCAGATAGCGCGAGATGCTGGTCTTGCCGGTGCCTGCTTCGCGGGCGACATCGGTGATGGTCGCGCGGCGCGCGCCGAATGCAGGCGGGCGGTTCGTCAATGTGGGGTCGTCGGACATAGTGGTCGTGGGCGCGCGCTTCGCCGTGAAGCGAGTCGCGATGCCGTCATTATCGTTCTCCTCGCATCGCGCATGTTAGCGCATGACCGGGCGACCCCCGGTTTCAGCGCGCGAGCACGTCGGGATTGACGATGTTCTGCGTGAGCGTGCCGTTCAGTGCGCCGATGAGATTTTCCGCGGCGTTTCGCGCCATCGCGTGACGCGTTTCGTGCGTGGCCGAGCCGATATGCGGCAGTGCGACGACGTTTTTCATCGCGAGCAGCGGCGAGTCGGCGGGAAGCGGTTCCTGCTCGAACACGTCGAGGCCTGCACCGCGGATCGTGCCGTTTTTTAGCGCATCGACGAGCGCGTTTTCATCGACGGTCGGTCCGCGCGAGGCGTTGATCAGAATCGCGCTCCGTTTCATTTTCTGCAATTCGTTCGCCCCGATGAGACCGCGCGTTTCCGGCGTGAGCGGCACTTGCAGGCAGACGAAATCGGATTGCGCGAGCAGTTCGTCGAGCTCGACACGCTTTGCGCCGTATTCCTTTTCGGCCTGCTCGTTCGCGCTGCGATTCGTGTAGAGCACGTTCATGCGAAAGCCGAGCGCCGCGCGCCGTGCGACGGCCCCGCCGATGCGTCCCAGGCCGACGATGCCCAGTGTCTTGCCTTGCACGTCGACGCCGAAACACGCTTCACCGATGCTTGCCTTCCAGTTGCCTTGCTTGACCCATTCGGCGAGTTCGACGACGCGGCGCGCGCTTGCGAGGATCAGCGCGAAGACCGTGTCGGCGGTGGATTCGGTGAGCACGTCCGGCGTGTGCGTAAGCACGATGCCGCGGCGGGTGAGGTCTTGCACGTCGAACTGGTCGAAGCCTACGGAGATCGTCGACAGTGCTTTCAGGCGGTGGGCGCCTTCGATCATGTCGGGGGAGATCTTTATGCTCGCACCGATGGCGCCGTCGGCAGTTGTTAGCGCTTGCACGAATGCGGCGTGGTTTTTCGGATCGATGTTCACCACTTCCGCGTGGGCGCGGAGATAGGCTTCTACGTCGCTTGGCAACGCCTTGTAAGCTACGATTTTTTTGGTCATGGTTTGCTTTGTCTGGGTTGGTTGGCTCGGGCGTCTGTGGAATCCCGTTTTCGTGTCGGTCTATTGGCACTGCCCCTGTGCGGGGCGGCAGTCACTTTCTTTGCACAGGACCAGAGTTAGCGCTTTAGCGCTTACTCTGGTCCTGTGCAAAGAAAGCAACCAAAGAAAGTAGCTTCCGATACGCCCGCGGTCACACGCAATTTGGGTAGTCCTCTCGTCCATCGTGGGCTGCCTAAAGAGTGCCCTCAGACACCTAATCGGGCTTGGCTCGCGCACGGTCTGTCACATCGCACCACACACCAAACTGGTTCAGCACCATATAGCTCCAGCCCGCTTCGCGGCCGACCGGTCAATCGGGGATGCATGTGCTTCTCTACTAATGTCTCCGTCTCACTGCACTGGCAGCCCGTCGGTTTCCCTTGCAGACCCGGCGGCAGCGCGTAGCGCTGTGCCGAAGCAGTTTCGTGCTGAACCAGTGTCCTTGGAAAACTAGCTCGTCAGACCGCGCGCGAGCCAAGCCCGATTAGGTGTTTGAGGGCACTCTTTAGGCGAGTGCCACCTAGGACGAGAGTACTACCCAACGTGCGTGTGACCGCGGGCCGTGACGAGCTGCTTTCTTTGGTTGCTTTCTTTGCACAGGACCAGAGTAAGCGCTAAAGCGCTAACTCTGGTCGACGGCAAAGAAAGTGACTGCCGCCCCGCACAGGGGCAGTGCCAATAGACCGACACGACAACGGGATCCGGCGAAACCGAAAGCAAAAGCGAAAAGCGAAAGCAAAAACCTCAAGGCCTCACAACAACCCCAGCCCGAACCGCCGCCTGCGGCTTAACCGCCAGCGTAAGCCAAACAGCCATCAACAACGCGGCGCTCATGAAAACGTAAGAGGCAGAGGGCGATCCAGTAGCCCCATTCAAATACCCCACAAAATACGACCCGACGAACGACCCCAACGCCCCCATGCTATTGATGAGCGCCATCGCCCCCCCGGCGACATTCTTCGGCAGCAACTCCGGCACGATCGCAAAGAACGGCCCATAGGGCGCATACATCGCAGCCCCTGCGATCACGAGCAACGCATAAGAAGCCCAGAAGTTCGTCGACCCGAGAAGGTAGGAACCGGCAAACGCCACCGCGCCGATCAGCAGAAACGGCCACACAAAAGCCTTGCGTGCCTGAAGCTTGTCTGAGGCCCACGAAGCCAGCAGCATCGCGATGGTCGCCGCAAGATACGGCACCGCCGACAGCCAGCCCGTCTCGACCATCCCGAGCGTCGATCCGCTCTTGAGAATCGAAGGCAGCCACAGCACGAACCCATACACGCCGATGCTCCAGCAGAAATACTGCGCACACAGCTTGATCACCGCCGGCGACTTGAACGCCTCGCGATAGTTCTTCACCGGCTTGATCGCGGCCTGCTCGGCGCGCAAGGTCGCATCGAGATCGTTCTTTTCCTGATCCGTGAGCCAGCTCACCTGTGCGGGCTTGTCCTTCACGATGAACCACCAGATCACCGCCCACACCACCGCCGGCAAACCTTCCGCGATGAACATGTGGCGCCAGCCGAACGAGTTCACGAGATAACCGGATACGACCGACATCCACAGCACCGTCACCGGATTGCCGAGAATCAGAAACGTATTCGCACGCGAGCGCTCCGACTTCGTGAACCAGTTCGCGATGAAGACGAGCATCGCCGGCATCACCGCAGCCTCGACGACGCCGAGCACGAAGCGGATCGCCATCAATGAAGGGATATTGCTCACCATGCCCGTGAGCGTCGCGCAGCCGCCCCACAGCACGAGACTCCAGAACACGAGCTTCTTCACGCTGCGCCGTTCGGCATAGATCGCGCCCGGAATCTGGAAGAAGAAATAGCCGAGAAAAAACAGCGCGCCGATCAGCGAGGACAGTCCCTTGCTGATGCCCAAATCCTGATTGATGCCCGCCGCCGCCGCGAAACCGTAGTTGGCGCGGTCGAGATACGCGAGGCTGTACGTGATGAAGACGATCGGCATGATCGCCCACCAGCGGCGCACGGCCAGCGTGGGATTGGAAGAACTTTGCATGGTTGTCTCCGAACGCAATTCGGTTGAGTCTCGGTTGGTGGCTTTCAAGCCAGATCGAACGCGGCTTTGGCCGTCTTGTCGTTGGAATCCTGTGCTTCGAGCAGATCGAGCGCGGCGCGCGTCGGCAGTCCTTCGCTGTCGCCGATCACCTGAATCGCCAGCGCGCCGATGCGATTGCCGCGCGCGATCGCGTGACGCACATCGCGTCCCTCGAGCAGCGCGCTCACGACGCCGACCGCGAAGCCATCGCCCGCGCCGACCGTATCGACGACCTTCTCGACCGGCACGCCCGGCACGATGCCCTGCTCGCCGTCCGCCGTGCGGAAATACGCGCCGTGCGCGCCCAGCTTCACGACGACGCCCTTCGCTCCCCGATCGAGATAAAACGCGGCGATGTCCTCGGGCTTCGCATAGCCCGTCAGCGTCAATCCTTCGGACACCCCCGGCAGCACCCAGTCGGCGAGCGCGGCGAGCGCATTGAGCGATTCGGCCATCGCCTCGCGCGACGGCCACAGCGTCGGACGCAGATTCGGATCGAACGAGATCGTCTTGCCCGCTGCCCGCATTTCGCGGGCCATGTGGAACGCAAGCTCACGCGAGGTCGCCGAGATCGCGGGCGCCACGCCCGTCAGATGCAGATGACGCGCGCCGAGCACGTAATCGGCGGCGTAGTCGTCGAGCGACAAATGGCTCGCGGCCGAACCCTTGCGGAAATACTCGACGGCCGGATCGCTGCCGTCGTCGCACTTGCCTTTGAGCTGAAAGCCCGTCGGATAACGCTCGTCGATCGTCACCCGGCGCGCGTCGATGCCTTCGGATGCGAGTACGTCGAGCACATAGCGCCCGAACGAATCGTTGCCGACGCGGCTCATCCAGCCCACCTTGAAACCAAGGCGCGACAAACCGATCGCGACGTTCAGATCCGCGCCCGCGACGCGCTTCGTGAATTGACCGGCCTTCGCGAGATCGCCGGTAACGGCGGCGACGAACATCGTCATCGCTTCGCCGTAAGTGACGACGTCGAGGGCTTCAGGCTTGGCTTGCATGTCGGGTTCCTTTGCAGATGAATGCTGAATGCAAAATGCGTAATTCAAAGTGGTATTCAAAACGCCGCGATTCGTGCGACCTGGCGCGCCGCGTCGGCGTCGAGCGAACCGTCCGCGCCCGGAATGAACGGATATTCGATGCCGCGCGGCACATCGCCCGGCAACTGCGCGAGCAGCGTCGCGAAACGCGCGTCGCCGTTCGCGGGCGCGGCGGCAAAACGGCGCGCGCCCTCGCCCATCACCGCCTTGCAGTGCACATACGCGACGTGCGGCGCGAGGCGCTGCGCCGCGTCGAGCGGATCCTGCTCCGCCCAGTGCCAGTTTCCGGTGTCGAAAGTCATCGCGAGGCCGCTTCGCGCGGGCAGCGCGGCGAAGAGCGCATCGAACGCGCCGATCGTGCCGCCTGCCTTCAGTTGTCCGTTTTCGACGACCACGCGCGCTTTCGACGCGGCGATCGCCGACATCAGGCGATCGAGCGTGGCCGGATCGGTCGCGACACCACGCTCCGTGCCGCCCAGTTGCAGCTTGACGATGCGCGCGTCCATCGCCGCTGCCTCGTCGATGGCGAGCCGCAGCGAATCGAGATCGAGCGCGCCGTCGTCGCGGAACAGCGTCGCGGGCGTCGAATGGACCGCCCACAAGCCGTGCGCGCGAATCCGTGCGCCGAGCTGCGCGAGTGCATCGGGCTGCGAATCGGCGTCATCGGCGAACAACTCGCGACGCACTTCGAAGCCATCCGCACCCGCGCGCGCCGCGACCGCCGCCCACGCGGCGTGGCCATCGCGACGGATCGCATCGGCGCCGAACGCGCTCGCCACGATCACGACTTCTGCGCGCTTTTCATCGATGCGGGATTTTTGATTCACTCGCTTCTCACTATGAGTTTTGGCCTCGAAATTCCTCGGTGGAACCGGTTCCATAAACGATTTTCGAAAAGGACGCCGCAGCGCCCCTGTTTAGAACGAATGGTGCGTCAGACCGCCATCGACGCGCCATAGTGGAATTCCCTAGCCGATGAGACCCGGTTCCTCGCACAACTCCAGGAAACGCGCCGCGACGCGTGACGGCGTTGCCGCGTGCGGCAGCAGAATCGAAAAACGCCGCGTGAGCGGTCGCGGCGCGATACGCACGCGACGCAACGCGCTGTCCTCGTGGCGGATCGACATCGCCGATACGAAGCCGATGCCCATGCCCGCGCGCACCGCCTCCTTCACGCCCTCCACGCCCGCGATTTCCAGCGCGACCCGCATGGGCGCATCGCAATCGGCGAACGCGCGCTCGATGATCTGCCGCACGCCCGAGCCGGGCTCGCGCAGCACGAGCGGATGCTCGCTCAACTGATCGAGCGTGGCGGCATCGCGCCCGTCGGCAAGCGGATGACCATTCGGCAAGATCGCGACGATTTCGTCCTCGCGCCACGGTGTGACGGTGGTGCCGAGCGGCAGATCGTGTCCCGGCGCGCCTTCGACCAGCGCAATATCGAGCGAGCCGAGCGCAGCGACGATATCGGCGGTATTGCCGTCGATGGTCGTCACGACGACTTCCGGAAAGCGCTTGTGAAACGCAGCGATCAGATACGGCAGCAAATAACTCGCGGGCGTCGTGCTCGCGCCGATGCGCAGCGTGCCGCGCTCCAGCCCGCGCAATGCGTCGCGCAGCGCGTGCGCCGCGCGAAATGTCTCGCGCAGGCGTTCCGCATGGCCGAGCAACTGCTCGCCGGCTGCGGTCAGGCGCACGCCGCGGCCATCACGCTGATAAAGCGGCTCGCCGAATTCCTCCTGCAGCAGGCGCAACTGCCCCGACACGGCGGGCTGCGACAAATGCAAGGCCACCGCCGCCCGGCTGATGTTGCCGTGCTCTGCGACCGTTGCGAACGTTATCAGCTGTTCCGGGGTCATCTGTTTCAAATATAAGGTGGTCCGATACTTGCCATTCTAAATCACGATTTTTCATATTCATATATCGAGAATAGGATTAGCCCATCGAGTCATCATCATCAAACGGGTTCATCCATGTCCACGGTTCAGTCCGCCCAAACGCTCGCGCCGGCCGCATCATCCAGACGCGGGCAACTCAACGGCATTCTCTTCGTCGCCTTGTTCGCCGCCGCCGTCACGCGCCTCGCTTCGCTGCCCGCTATCGCCGGGCTCGGCATCAGCCCGCTGATCGTCGGCATCGTCGCGGGCGCGATCTACGGCAATGCGCTGCGTCACGGCATGCCGGAAAGCTGGGCGGCCGGCGTCAACTTCTCCGCGCGCAAGCTGCTGCGCATCGCGGTCGCGTTCTTCGGGCTGCGCATCAGCCTTCAGGAAATCGCGCAAGTCGGCGTGTCGGGTTTCACGGTGTCGGTGCTGGTCGTGGTCAGCACGCTCGTCATCGGTACGTGGGCCGGCATGAAGCTGATGAAGCTCGATCGCGATACCGCACTCCTCACGGCAGCCGGCAGCGCGATTTGCGGCGCGGCCGCGGTGCTCGCGTTCGAATCGACGTTGCAATCGAAGCCGCACAAGAGCGCGATGGCGGTGGGCAGCGTCGTGCTGTTCGGCACGCTCTCGATGTTCCTCTACCCGCTCGCGTTCAACGCCGGCTGGCTGCATCTCGATACGCTCGGCGCGGGCCTCTTTTTCGGCGGCACGATTCACGAAGTGGCGCAGGTCGTCGGTGCGGCGAGCAACGTCAGCCCGGAAGCGACGCATATCGCGACCATCGTCAAGATGACGCGCGTGATGCTGCTCGTGCCCGTGCTGCTCGTCATCGGTTTCTGGATCAGCCGCTCGCGCAACACGGCGGACGGCGCGGCGCAAGGCAACGGCAAGATCGCGGTGCCCTGGTTCGCGCTCGGCTTTCTCGCGCTCGTCGTCCTGAATTCGCTGCACGTTCTGCCCGATGCCGCCACGAGCACGATCAACACGCTCGACACCTTCGCGCTCACGATGGCCATGACCGCGCTCGGCATGGAGACGCGCATCGCGCAGATCCGTCAGGCCGGCCCGCGTGCGCTTGCAACCGGCGCGATCCTGTATGCGTGGCTGGTCGGCGGCGGCCTCGCGATCACGCTCGGCGTCGAACGCCTCTTCGGCTGATCGATCGCCGATGCAGTGAAGTACCGAATCGCGCGAACGTCCCCGTCGCGCGATAACGCTTTAGAAGGAGCACTCATGGAACACGGCGCTCGTACCCAGAACGAGAAGCTCGATGTCAAGACCACGACGTGCTACATGTGCGCGTGCCGTTGCGGCATCCGCGTGCATCTGCGCGACGGCGAAGTCAGATACATCGACGGCAATCCGAACCATCCGCTCAATCAAGGCGTGATCTGCGCGAAAGGCGCGTCGGGCATCATGAAGCAGTATTCGCCCGCACGCCTCACGCAGCCGCTGATGCGAAAACCCGGCGCACTGCGCGGCGAAGCGCAGTTCGAGCCGGTCTCGTGGGAGGTCGCGCTCGATACGCTCGAAAAGCGTCTCGCACACCTGCGCGCCACCGATCCGAAAAAATTCGCGCTCTTCACCGGACGCGACCAGATGCAGGCGCTGACCGGCCTCTTCGCGAAGAACTTCGGCACGCCCAACTACGCGGCCCACGGCGGCTTCTGCTCGGCGAACATGGCCGCGGGCATGATCTATACGATCGGCGGCTCGTTCTGGGAATTCGGCGGCCCGGATCTCGACCGCGCGAAGCTCTTCTTCATGATTGGCACGGCGGAGGATCATCACTCGAATCCGCTCAAGATCGCGATATCGAAATTCAAGCGCGCGGGCGGACGCTTCATCGCGATCAATCCGGTCCGAACGGGCTACGCGGCCATCGCCGACGAATGGGTGCCGATCCGCCCCGGCACAGACGGCGCGCTTTTCATGGCGCTGATCCACGAACTGATCGCCGCCGACGCCTACGATCACGAATTCGTCACGCGCTATACGAACGCGGCCGAACTGCTCGATATGAACGAAGCGAGCGACACGTTCGGCCTTTTCGTGAAGGACGAAAGCGCGGCCGAATCGAATCCGCTCTTTCCGCAGAATCATCTTTGGTGGGACACGAAGACGAATCGCGCGGTCGCGCATCACGCCGACGATGCCGCGCCCGCGCTCGATGGCCGCTACACGCTCGACGACGGCACGAGCGTCGCGCCCTCCTTCGCGTTGCTGCGCGAGCAGGTCGCGACGTGCACGCCGGAATGGGCCGCCGAGATCACCGGTATTCCCGCCGCGACGATCGAACGCCTCGCCGCCGAAATGATCCAGACGAGCCGCGATCACAAGATCACGCTGCCGATTCAATGGACCGATTGTTGGGGCAGGAAGCACGACACCGTGACGGGCAACCCGATCGCCTTTCACGCGATGCGCGGTCTCGCCGCGCACTCGAACGGCTTCCAGTCGATCCGCGCGCTCGCCGTGCTGATGTCGCTGCTCGGCACGATCGACCGTCCGGGCGGCTTCCGTCACAAGTCGCCGTTTCCGCGCGCGGTGCCGCCATCGGCGAAACCGCCGAATCACCCCGATCAGGTGAAGCCGGACACGCCGCTCGCGAGCGGGCCGCTCGGCTGGCCCGCCGCGCCGGAGGACCTCTTCATCCACGACGACGGCACGCCGGTTCGCATCGACAAGGCGTTCTCGTGGGAATATCCGCTCGCGGTGCACGGCGTGATGCACAGCGTCATCACGAACGCATGGCGCGGCGATCCGTACCCCATCGACACGCTGATGATCTTCATGGCCAACATGGCATGGAACTCGTCGATGAACACGATGGAAGTGCGCAACATGCTCGCCGACAAGCACGTCAACGGCGAATACAAGATTCCGTTCATCGTCGTGTGCGATGCGTTCCAGTCGGAGATGACCGCATTCGCCGATCTCATCCTGCCCGACACGACCTACCTCGAACGACACGACGCAATGTCGATGCTGGACCGCCCGATCTCCGAGTTCGACGGTCCCGTCGATTCCGTGCGCGTGCCGGTCGTGCCGCGCACCGGCGAATGCCGTCCGTTCCAGGAAGTGCTCGTCGAGCTCGGCAGCCGCCTGAAGCTGCCCGCGTTCACGACGCCCGAAGGCACGCGCAAGTATCGCGACTATCCGGATTTCATCGTCAATCATCAGACGGCGCCGGGGTCGGGCGTGGGCTTTCTGATCGGCTGGCGCGGCAAGGACGGCAAGGACGCGCTCGTCGGCGAGCCGAATCCGAATCAATGGGAAGAGTACGCAAAGCACGATTGCGTCTACCACTACACGCTGGCCCAAGAGCTGCAATACATGCGCGGCCAGAACGGGCCGTACCTGCAATTCGCCGTCGATAAAGGTTTTCGCAAGTTCAACGAGCCGATCCTGATCCAGCTCTATTCCGACGTGATGCAGAAGTTCCGCCTCGCCGCGCAGGGTCGCACGAAAGGCCGGCAGCCGCCGGAACACTTGCGCGCGCGCATCGAGGAATATTTCGATCCGCTGCCCTTTTGGTACGCGCCGCTGGAACTCGATACGACCGATCTCGCGCAGTATCCGCTCGCGGCCGTCACGCAGCGCCCGATGGCGATGTATCACTCGTGGGACTCGCAGAACGCGTGGCTGCGGCAGATTCACGGCGAGAACCTGTTGTACATGAATCCGCGCATGGCGAAGGCGAACGGCATCGAGGACGGCGGCTGGATTTACGTCGAATCGCAATGGGGCAAAGTGCGCTGCATGGCCCGCTATAGCGAAGCCGTCGAGCCCGGAACGGTGTGGACGTGGAACGCGATCGGCAAGGCATCGGGCGCGTGGAGCCTCGGTCCCGACGCGAACGAATCGCAGCGGGGCTTTCTGCTCAATCACCTCATCACGGATGAGCTTCCTGCGTCCGCGCGCGAAGGCCTGCGCTTTTCGAACTCCGATCCGATCACCGGACAAGCCGCGTGGTACGACGTGCGCGTGCGCGTCTATCCCGCCGAAAGCGATGCCGACCACACGCTGCCGCAATTCGCGCCGATGCGTCCATCGCCCGGCATGACGGGATCGGTTCAACGCGTCGTGCAGACGTACTTCGCCGGACGCGGCGAGTTCGCGGCGCGCTTGCGCAACGCCATCAAGCGCGACGTAAAAAACTGAAGGAGACCGGCATGACTCAAATGGCCCTCGTGATCGATCTGAACGTCTGCGTCGGCTGCCACGCCTGCGTGACGAGCTGCAAGGAATGGAACACGTCCGGCGAAGCTGGCAGTCTCGCGGATCAGCGCCCGTACGACGCCGATCCGTCCGGCACCTTCTTCAACCGCGTGCAGACGTATGAAGCCGGCGAATTTCCGCTCGCCGATACGATCCACTTTCCGAAGTCGTGCCTGCACTGCGAGGATCCGCCGTGCGTGCCCGTCTGTCCGACCGGCGCGAGCTACAAGCGCAAGGAAGACGGACTCGTGCTCGTGGACTTCGACAAGTGCATCGGCTGCAAGTACTGCGCGTGGGCGTGTCCGTACGGCGCGCGCGAGCTCGACGAAGCGCGCAAGGAGATGACGAAGTGCACGCTGTGCGCCGATCGCATCTACAACGAGGCGCTGCCCGAGCGCGATCGCAAGCCGGCGTGCGTGCTCGCGTGTCCGACGTCGGCGCGGCTCTTCGGCGATATCCACGATCCGGAGTCGGTCGTGTCGAAGGCGATCGAGGAGCGCGGCGGCTATCAGTTGATGCCCGAATGGGACACGAAGCCCGCGAATCATTATTTGCCGCGTCGTCCCGTCAATGCGTGCAGCAGCGGCGGCGGCTCGTGCGGCTGTCAGTCTCAAGACGCCGAAGCGCCGGACGCACCCGGAGCGCACGGCGAACTCAATCTCGCGTCGATGGCCGTGCGCGTCTGACGTTCATCGGAGCTCGAACATGAAACCCGCGTTTTCCGTCGTGTTTCTCACGACATTGAGCGGCGCCGCGCAAGGCTTGCTGATTGCGCTCGTCGGTGTCGAAGCGTGCGCGAAGCTCGGTCTGATCGACGCGCCTTCGCAACTGTTCTTCATCCTCGGCGCGGCGTTGTCGGTCGTGCTCGGCGGGCTGGGCCTCGTCGCATCGTTTTTCCATCTCGGGCATCCCGAGCGGGCGTGGCGCGCCATCGCGATGTGGCGTACGTCGTGGCTGTCGCGCGAATGCCTGTGCCTGCCCGCGTTCCTCGGATGCGCCGCGTTGTACGGCTTCGCGCACTGGCTCGGCGCGCCGTGGTCGCTTGCCGTCGGCGTGATCGGCGTGATCGCGTCGGCGGCGCTTTTCGTCTGCACCGCGATGATCTACGCATGCCTGCGCTTCCTGCAGGAATGGGCGACGCCGCTCACGATGGTCAACTTCGTGCTGCTCGGCTGCGCATCGGGATTCACGCTGGCGACCGCGTGCGCCGCGTGGCTCGCGCCGTCGCTGGCGGCGGGTCTCGCCGCTTGTGCGTGCACGTTGACGCTCGCGGGCTGCGCGACGCGCGTCGCCGCGCTCAAGCGCAATGCGAAGCTGCGGCCAAAATCGACCGTGCAGAGCGCGACCGGCATCAAGGGGCCGAACGTCGTGCAGAAGTCGCGGGGCTTCACGGCGGGCGCGTTCAATCTGCGCGAGTTCTTTCACGGACGCTCGGCGCAGGCGATCGCGCGCATCAAGTGGACGTTTCTCGTCGGCGCGTTCGCCGTGCCCTTCGTGCTGATGCTGCTCGGGATCGGTGCGCAATCGGTCGCGCTCTTCTGCCTCGCGTGCGTCACGCAGTATCTCGGGCTCGTCGCCGAGCGATGGTTCTTCTTCGCCGAAGCGCGCCATCCGCAGAACATTTACTACGCGCGCGCCTCGTAGTGCGCGAGGCGCGCACCAAGGTCATGCCGCGAGCTTGAGCGCCTGCTCGAAATCGGCGATCAGATCGTCGATATCTTCGATGCCCGCCGAAAGCCGCAGCATGCCGTCGGAAATGCCCATCGACTTGCGCACTTCGGGGCCGGCTTCGAAGAAGATCGTCGGCGCAACGGGAATGATGAGCGTGCGCGTGTCGCCGAGGCCCGTCGCCTTGACCGGCAACTGCAGCGCGTTGACGACATCGATCATGCGGTCTGCGCGGCGCAACTCGAACGACAGCAGCCACGACGCACCCTTGAACAGCGCCTGAGCGATCTCGTATTGCGGATGACTCTTCAATCCCGGATAAAACACGCGCCCGATGGCCTCGTGCTTCTCCAGATACTGGGCGAGCGCGAGCGCGTTCTCGCTGCACTTCGCGACGCGCAGGGCGAGCGTTTCCGCGCCCATCGCGATGGAATGCGCCTGCTCAGACGACAGCGACGCGCCCATGTCGCGCAGCCCTTTCTTGCGGACTTGCAGCAAGCCCTGCTCTTTGGATGGCGACTTGCGGTAATCATCGGCGATGTTCGGATAGGCGCTCCAGTCGAAGAGACCCGTGTCCGTCACCGCACCGCCGAGCGCCGCGCCATGACCCGCGATGGTCTTCGTCAGCGAATTGACGACGAGGCTCGCGCCGACCGCCTTGGGCCGGAACAGCGCCGGCGACGTGATCGTGTTGTCGACGACATACGCGAGGCCGCGCTCGCGGCACAACGCGCCGATGCCTTCGAGATCGGGAATCTGCGTGCCGGGGTTCGCGATGGTCTCGACGAACACCATGCGCGTATTCGGCTTGATCGCGTTCGCGACGTTCTCGGCGGAAGTTGCATCGACCATCGTCACTTCGATGCCGAGCGTGCGCAGCGTGCCGAACAGGCTGTTGGTGTTGCCGAAGACGTAGCGGCTCGATACGAGATGATCGCCCGCGCGCAGCAAGGTCAGGAAAATGGCGGTGATTCCCGCCATGCCGGTGCTGAAGCAGATCGAGCCGATGCCGTCTTCGAGGCTCGTGATCTTGCGTTCGAGCGCGGCGGTGGTCGGCGTGCCCTGACGCGCGTAGTTGAAACCGCCTTTCTTCGTGCCCTGGAAGACGCCGATCAGATCTTCCACGCGCTCGAATCCGTACTGAACCGATGTGTGGATCGGCTGGCGCACGCCGCCGTGCTCGCCGCCCGCGTTTCTGTCGCCGTGAACGATGCCTGTGGTGAAGCCTTGCTTGTTCATCTCTTCTCCGCTACTCGAAAACGCAAAACATCGATTTTGCACGATTCGCGACGAGTCATGGCATCGCCGCGCGACGGGAACGCGTGTTGCTCGTCCGCCTCTTCGTTCGCGCGTTTCCCGCCGAACGTCAAAAACGCGCACACTCACGCTTCGCCGCCGATGCGGCATGCCCCGACGAGGAGCCCTTTCTCATGGCTTACGAACTCTACTATTGGGACGGATTGCAGGGCCGAGGCGAATTCGTCCGGCTCGCGCTCGAAGATGCGGGCGCCGAATATATCGACGTCGCGCGCGAATCGAAGAAAAGCGGCTACGGCATGGACGCGATGATGAAAGTCCTGAACAGCAAGACTGAGCCGCATATTCCGTTTGCGCCGCCGTTTCTCAGGGACGGCGAGCTGATCGTCCCGCACGTCGCGAACATTCTTCTTTATCTCGGGCCGAAGCTGAACCTCGCGCCGAAGGACGAGGGCCTGCGCTACGTCGCGCACGGCCTGCAACTGACGATCGCGGATTTCGTCGCCGAAGTGCACGACACGCATCATCCGCTCGCGACCGATCTCTATTACGAAGATCAAAAGGACGCGGCGAAAATCCGCACGCAGAATTTTCTGGACAAGCGCGTGCCGAAGTTCATGAAGTACTTCGAGCGCGTGCTTGCGCAGAACCCGCACGGCGATACGCAGATGATCGGCGATACGACGACTTACGTGGATCTGTCCATCTTCCAGATCGTCGATGGCCTGCATTACGCCTTTCCGCGCGCGATGAAGGAGTTCGGCGCGCAGTATCCGCGCGTGGCCGCGATTCATGATGCGGTGCTGCAACGGCCGAACATCGCGGCTTACGTCGATTCGGAACGGCGCATCCCGTTCAACGAATCGGGCATTTTCAGGCACTATCCCGAACTCGATCAGGACGCTTGAAACCTCGACACTCACCAGGAGCCAGCATGGTAGAAACGATTCCTTCATTCGGTCTCGGCACGTTTCGCGTCGATGCCGCGAAGACCACGAACGCGGTGAAGAGCGCATTGCAGCTCGGTTATCGCCATATCGACACCGCGCAGTACTACAACAACGAAGCGGCCGTCGGTGAGGGCGTGCGCGAATCGGGCGTGGCGCGCGACGATATCTGGGTAACGACGAAAGTCTGGTGGGAACGGCTCTCGCACGACGCGCTCGTCGCGAGCCTGAAGGACAGTCACGCGAAGCTCGCCATCGGCACGATCGATCTCGCGCTCGTGCACTGGCCGTCGCCCGACGGCGCGGTGCCGATCGCCGAAACGCTCGCGGCGATGCAGGAAGCGCAGAAGCTCGGGCTGATTCGCCATTACGGCGTGTCGAATTTCACCGCGCCGTTGCTCGAAGAAGCGCTGAAGGCGCCGGGCGGCGACGCGATCGTCACGAACCAGATTGAAGTGAGCCCGTTTCTCGCGAACCGCGCGCTCGTCGATGCGACGCAAAAGCTCGGCGTGAAAGTGACCGCGTACATGCCGCTCGGCGAAGGGCGCGCGCATACGGACGCGACGCTCAAGGCGATCGCCGGGAAGCATGGCGCGACGCCCGCGCAGGTGACGTTCGCGTGGCTGCTTTCGCGCGATATCGTGGTGCTGTCGGCATCGACGAATCCGGAGCATCAGAAAGCCAACTGGGACGCGCAGAAACTGAAGCTCGACGCCGACGACATCGCGAAAATCGATGCGCTCGACGAAGGCAAGCGCAATGCGAATCCGCCGTTCGCGCCGAAGTGGTGACGCGCGATTGCTCCGACGAAGCCCGGCCAGGCGTGTGCCGGGCTTTTTTTCGACTCTGACGAACGCGTTTCGACGTCCGCAGCGCCGCCCTGCAATGCTATCCTTGCGAGTCCCTTATTCCATTTGCTTCTAAGCATTCCACGATTTCGCAAAAGTGCTCTCCTTTCTGCTCAAGCTCCGTACACGCGCCCAACGGCTTTTCCGTCTGTCGGACTCGCATACGATGCTCGTCTGGGCGGTGGTCGTCGGCGTGGCCGGTGCTTTCGCCACCTCCGTCTTTCGCGAAGGCATTGAGATCCTTCAGCGGCTCCTCGGCAATCATTCGGAAGGTCTCGTCGCGCTCGCGCAAAGCCTGCCCTGGCCCGTGCGCGTGCTGTTGCCCGCCGTGGGGGGGCTCATCGCGGGCGTCTGCCTGCTGATCGCCCGCAAGCGCGCGAGCAAGAATGCGAGCACGGACTACATGGAAGCCGTCACCATCGGCGATGGCGTCGTGCCCGTCTGGCAAAGCGTATGGCGCAGTTTGTCGTCGCTCATCACGATTTCGAGCGGCGGCTCGATCGGTCGCGAAGGGTCGATGGTGCAACTCGCCGCCCTGGTGTCGTCGCTGATCGGGCGCTGGGTGCACTTCGATCCGCCGCGCCTGCGTCTGCTCGTCGCGTGCGGCGCGGCGGCCGGAATCACGTCGGCGTACAACGCGCCTATCGCCGGCGCGTTCTTCGTCACCGAACTCGTGCTCGGCTCGATGGCGATGGAAAGCTTCGGCCCGATCGTCGTCTCGTCGGTCGTCGCCAACATCACGATGCGCGAGTTCGCCGGCTACAGGCCGCCGTACGAGATGCCGGTGTTCCCGACCGT
Organism: Caballeronia sp. NCF2; assembly: GCF_023631205.1. Classification (NCBI taxonomy): domain Bacteria; kingdom Pseudomonadati; phylum Pseudomonadota; class Betaproteobacteria; order Burkholderiales; family Burkholderiaceae; genus Caballeronia; species Caballeronia sp. NCF2. The sequence goes on from NZ_JALQDN010000017.1 coordinate 40,059, forward strand.
CACCGGCATCGAAGTGCTGCTCTTCGTCGTGCTCGGACTGCTCTGCGGCACGCTCGCGCCGCACTTCCTGCGGCTGCTCGCCGAATCGAAAAAACGCTTCTCGACCTTGCCCCTGCCCTTGCCCGTGCGCCTCGCGCTGGGCGGGCTGATCGTCGGCGTGATATCGATCTGGTGGCCCGAAGTCTGGGGCAACGGTTACGAAGTCGTGAACTCGCTGCTGCACGAACCGTGGACCTGGACCGCGCTGCTCACCGTGCTCGTCTTCAAGATCATCGCGACGGCGGCCACCGCCGGTTCGGGCGCGGTCGGCGGCATCTTCACGCCGACGCTCTTCGTCGGCGCGGTGCTCGGCTGTCTTTACGGCATCGGCGTGCATTCGATCTGGCCGGACTCCACGTCCGCGCCCTTCGCCTACGCGATGGTCGGCATGGGCGCGTTTCTCGCCGCGGCCACGCACGCGCCGCTCATGGCCATCCTGATGATCTTCGAGATGACGCTGTCGTATCAGGTCATGCTGCCGCTAATGGTTTCGTGCGTGATCGCGTACTTCATCGCGCGCACGTCCGAGCAGACGTCGATGTACGAAGTCACGCTGCGGCGCACGCGTGAAGAGAAAGAGCGCCTGCGTCTCGCCGCGACGCAGATGCGCGAGCTCGTCAAGCCCGCCGATACCGTCGTGCCGCTGTCCGCGAACATCAAGGACATGACGCGCGTGTTCCTCGAATATCCGGTGAAGTATCTGTACGTCGTCGATGACGCCGGGCGCTTTCAGGGCGTGGTGGCGCTGAAGAACATCACGTCGGATCTGCTCGACGACAAGACCTGCGCATCCAAAACCGCCGCGGATTATCTTCAGCCGGAATTCGACGTGCTCACGCCCGACATGTCGCTCGGCGAAGCACTGCAGCACTTCCTCGCGTTCCAGGGCGAACGCCTGCCGGTCATCGAAAAAAAGACGCAGCCGTTGCTGCTCGGCGTCGTGTACAAAACCTCACTTCTGGACGCATACTTCCGTCTGAACCCGACGTCGCGCTGAAACTGCGCAGCCGTGCAATTTCGCGGCGCGTCACGCTTCGCGTGCGCGCGTTTCGCGCGGGTCGGATGGACTTCACAATTCACTCGAAGTATGTCTGCGCGACGCCCACTCGTCGCGCCCGTGTGCGCGGCGCTGTCATGGTCCGAGCGCACGGCGGGTGGCGGAAATATCCATCGGCATAGGCTTTGCTTGGTCTTTTCTGCTGCCTACGTGAGGAGGGGTTGCCCGATGAAGACCTCAACGTTGTTGTCGATGGCTCTGGTTTCCGTCTCGTGCTATGCCGCGCCGCTGCACACCAGTTCGACCGACGAATCCACCGCCGCCATTGCCGCGACGCGCGCCGCGCTGCGCGTGAACGCCGCGCCCGTATCGCCGCCCGCGCCCGAAGTCGCGGCGCAGGATCTCGATCACGCGCGCTGGCGTCATGTGCCGCTGCCGAAATCGCGCACGCCGAGTCACGGCATGGCGAGCCAGACGATTCAGGTCCAGACCTGACGCGCCTCCTCATTCACTGACTCGACACCGGACCTCGGAATGACCGACACGCACGCAAAACACGCCTTGAACGACGAGCCGATCGACAACGAGATCGCCCAGGTATTACGTCTCGTGAAGTACCCCGCCAACAAGGACGCGATCGTCGATGCGGCGCGCGAGGCGGGCGTATCCAACGACGTCATCACCGTGTTCGACGGCCTGCCCGAGCAGGACTACACGGACGCGAATTCGGTCGAACAACTGCTGGGCAGCAACGGCGGTCCCGGAATTTCGATCTGAACCTGGCGCGCGGCACGATCGCGATGCACGCGCTCGCCCGTCTTCGATCAGGTCGTACAAATCTTTATTCATCAAAGACTTAACGCGTCTACGCGAGGCTTTTCAACACTGCTGTCCACAGAAATTGTGGATAAGTCGGGCATCGCATCGATGTCGCGCGCGCGAGCGAAAAAGTGGCGCGATGCGCGTCGCGCGGGGATTTCAGCGCGAAATCAAGAAACTAGATGAGTCGCCAAGCGGTTTTCCACAGCCCTTTCCCCGTGCGCTGAGGATAAGTTATGCAAAGCCCGATACGCATTGATGCAACCTGAAGCGCGCATGACTTTTCCTTCGGCATCAGTCATTTAGCAGACTTTTAGGCGCGTTTTCAACAGGGTGCTCCCCAATTGATGGGGACAACATGTCCGCGCGCTGATGGGGAAAATTTATGTCCGCTTTGCTTTGTAATACAAAGTAAGCGGGTGGCATAATCCCGCCACTCGGGATTTGCAAATCTTCGTCCTCATGCGCAGTCGCTTCCATCAACGAACGGGTTCACTGCTGGCATTGCTCGCAATGCTGCTGATCACGTTCGCGCCGATGGTCTCGCAACTGATCGCCGCCAGCGCGCATGCCGACGAACTCACCGCCGAGCTCTGTTCGGCGCATGCGTCGACAGTCGAGCGTTCGGGCGGTCATCATTCGACGCATTCGACAGACACGCTCGCGCATCTCGACGACCAGGCTTGCGGCTACTGTCACTTCTTCGCGCACGCGCCCGCCATCTCCGATGCACGGGCCCCCGCAGCGCTCGACGTTCCTGCGCGCCGCAGCGTCGCGGTCGCGCGGATTCACATCGAGCGTCCCGCGCCTCCTTTCACCACTGCGCAGCCTCGCGCCCCTCCGGTTCTCGTCTGATTCGTCCTAACGGATCGATTGCCTTTCGCGGCATCGAACGGCGCCGCGCGTCCATCGCGCCGCGCTCATTCATCACGAATTCGAAGAAGAACCATGCTCACTTTCAGCAAGGGGCGGCGTCGTGCCGTCCGCACACGCAGAAGCGAGGACGCTGCCATGAAGCGACTCGCCCGACAACGCGCCCTCATGACGGGCCTCACCGCGCTCGCCGCGACCCGCGCATTCGCGCAGGCCGAACCCGCGACGCTTCCCGCCGTCATCGTTCAAGGACAGGCGCAACATTCGCTGACATCGCAAAACGTCGCCGATCAGAAGCGCACGCTCGACGCGACGGTCGGCTCGGTCGGCTTCGTCGATAGCGCCGATTACCAGAACACCTACGCCTTCACGTTGCGCGACGTCCTCAAGAACGTGCCCGGCGTGTTCGTGCAGAACCGCTACGGCCAGGAGTTGCGCCTCTCGATTCGCGGCTCGGGCCTCGCGCGCGGCTATCACACGCGCGGGCTGGAGATACTGCAGGACGGCATCCCGACCAATCTCGCCGATGGCAGCGGCGACTACTATCAGATCGACCCGCTCGCGCTGCAATCCGTCGATGTCTACAAGGGCGGCAACGGCCTCGCGTACGGCTCGTCGATGATGGGCGGCGCGATCGATTTCGTCACGCCTTCCGCCTACACCGCCGATGCGCCGAACATCGTGCGGCTCGAAGGCGGCAGCTTCGGCACGATCCGGGGCAGCGCGCAGTTTTCGCGCGTGATGGGTCCGCTGGATTTCATCGGCACGTTCTCGGTGAATCATGCGGACGGTTATCGCGATCACGAGCGCGGCCAGTACGAGCAGTTCAACGCGAATGTCGGCTATCGCTTCTCGCCGGATGTGGAGACGCGCTTCTATCTCGGCGCGTATGTCGTCGATCAGCAGCTTCCCGGCACGCTCTCGCTTTCCGACGCGCTCAACAATCCGAGGAAGGCATCCGCGAGCGCGCTGGCGGGCGATCAGGCGCGCGATACGCGCACCGAGCGCATCGCCAACAAGACGACCGTCAAGCTCGATGTCGGGCAGCTCGATATCGTCACATGGGCAATCCACAAGAGTCTGTATCACCCGATCTTCCAGGTCATCGATCAGGACGGCTGGACCTACGGCATCGCGCCGCGCTATACCGCGACGTTCAACGTAAGCGGGATGCGCAACGATGTCATCGCGGGCGCGCGTTTCTTCGGCGGCAACACGCAGGCGCGGCAGTACGTGAACGTGTCGGGCAACGAAGGCGCGCAAACGCTCGATTCGACGCAAAGCGCCTACAACTACGAGGCGTACGTCGAAGACCGTCTGTTCTTCCTGCCGACCGTCGCGCTGATGGCCGGCTTCAAGGCGTTGCGCGACGTGCGCAAGTATGTCGATCACGGCGGGCTCGCGGCCGATCCGAACTACAAGTCGGCTAGCGAGACCTTCAGCGGCGTGAATCCGAAGCTCGGATTGATGTGGCAGCCGAATCGCGACATCCAGGCGTATGTGGACATTACGCGCAGCCAGGACGTGCCGGATTTCGGCGATCTCACGCAGACCTTTTCGAGCACGACGCAATTCACGCCGCTCACGTCGCAGCATGCGTGGACGCTCGAGCTCGGCACGCGCGGCACGCGCGATCGCGTGAGCTGGGACGTCACCGCGTATCGCTCGCTCGTGCGCGACCAGTTGCTTCAGTACACGACGAATCCCGACATACCGGCATCGACGTTCAATGCGAACAAGACGGTGCTGCAGGGCATCGAAGCCGGCGTATCGGTCGATGTGTGGCGCGACGTCACGCACGCGGGCGCGGGCGACAGGATCACGCTGTCGGGCTTGTGGAACCTGAGCGATTTCCGCTTCAAGGACGATCCGCAGTACGGCAACAACCGCATCGCGGGCGTGCCGGTGAACGTGTTGCGCGCCGTGCTCGGCTATGCGCGGCCGAACGGCTTTCACATTTCCGCATCCGTCGACTGGGTGCCGGCGGGCGCGTGGGCCGACGACGCCAACACGTTGCGCGTGCCGGGCTATACGCTCATCGGCGTGCAGGCGGGGATGGATTTTCGCAACGGCCTCTCGGTGTTTCTCGACGCGCGCAATCTGACCAACAAGCGCTACGTGAGCGACATCAGCACGATCGCGGATGCGCGCACCGCGTCGTCGACCGCGATCTTCTATCCGGGCGAAGGCCGCAGCATCTTCGCGGGCGTGCGCTACGCGTTCTGAGCGCGCGGCGGCGACTTAGCTGCCGCGATACTGCGCGGCGCTGGCGGGCGCCGGCGCCGCCGGCTTCTTCGCGTCCGTGTCCCTGGACTTGGCCACGCCGGTCGCCGCCGCATCCGACGACATGTACGCCGGCGCCGCCTTCGCCTTCTGCTTCTGCCCTGCGGGCGGCGCGGTCGGCGCTTTGCCGATATCGGCGAGCATCTGCTGGCAAGGCAGCGGCTTGTTGTTGCTCGGCGCGATGAGCGGAATCAGCGCCGCGAACGGATTGATGAGACCGAGACCCACGGCGGCCGCGCCGCGCAGCGCGAGCACCGGACTCACGCCGACGTGCGGATCCTTGAACGTGCCCTTCACGTACAGCGGCGAGCGCAGGGAGAAAATGCGCAGGCCCTTCGTGTGCGGATGGATGCCGAGATCCATGTCCTCGGTCTTCAGATTGATCGTGCCGTCGACATTGATGACGGCATCGTCGGTATCGAGCGCGAACACGCGCGAATCGAGCACGCCGTCGGTCACGACGAAATCCGCGGCCGCGCAGTTGATGTTCACGTCGCGCTTGCCGAAGAGCTTCTCGTAGACCACGTTCGCCACGTTCAGCCCCGCCGCTTCCATATACAGACGGCTCACGGTGCCTTCCGTGATGAGCGCCTTCACCTCGCCGTTCGATGTCGCCGCGAGCGCCGCGGGCGAATTGCCGGTCGCGGAAAGCGCGGCGTCGCCGTTGACCTCGCCGAGCGCGGATTGCATCGTCTTCACGGTCGGGAACAGCTGCTTGAGCTTCAGATGCCGCGCCTGCGCGGACACGCGGCCCTTGAGCGGCGCGGCGCTGCCGTCGAGATGAATGTTCGATGCGAGCGAGCCGCCCGCCACGCCGAACTTGAGCGGCTCGAACGACAGCACGCCGTCGTTCATGATGACGTGCGTGTACAGATCGGTGATCGGCAGATCAGGATCCTTGATGATGCGCTGGCCGGTGAACTTGACGTCGGCATCGATGGCCTTCCAGCGATCGGTCTTGAACTCTTCGGTCGGCAGCGCCTTCGACGAAGGCTGCTTCTCCGTCTCGCCGCGCTTCGCCTTGCTCGCGTTCGAATCGGCACCGATGATCGGCGCGAGATCCTTGAACTGCAGCAGATGCGACACGAGCTCGCCCTTCAGGAGCGGACGCGGCTTCTTGCCCGCATAGACGAGCGAACCGTTGATATCGCTGCCGCCGACGCGCCCGGTGAAGTTCTCGTAGTGGAACACGTTGCCGTCCTCGCGGAACTGGCCGGTCAGACGCCCTTCGGTCGCGAACGGCGGCGTTTCGGGCAAGGTCACGCCCGTGAACGGATACAGATGCGCCATGCTCACCGCCTGAACCCACAGGCGCAGATCGAGCGCGGCCAGATGCGCCGGATCGGTCACGGTGCCGACGAACGCGATATGCGTGTCGCCGAGGCGCACGTCGGCCTGAACCGGGAACGGGCGCTTCGCGTCCTGCACGGCGAGCACGCCGCCGAGCTTGCCTTCGCCCGAAACCTTGCCGTTGTTGTACGTGCCCTTCACGGTCCAGCCGAATGCGTACGGCGGAATCGGCGGTTTCGGGCCTTCCTTGGTCGTGATGCTGGTATTGGCCGACGTGCTCGCCGGATTCGGCGCCGATGCGTTCGCCGCAGCCGCCGCCGATGCAGCCGACGCCGCCGACGCCGCCGACGCTTCCGAGGCCGCGGCCGCATCCGCTTGTTTGTTGAGCTTCGCCGCGCCGCTCTTGCCGACCATTTCCGCCGACGACTTCGCCGACGCCGCTTCCTGCTGCTTCATCACCTCGCCGATCGGCACGGCCTGGCCGAGCGTATCGATGACGACCTGCATCTCGGCCTTCGTGACTTCATCGTGGATATCGACGGTGCCCTTCGCGAGTGAAATATCGCCGAGCTTGAGATTCCAGGTCGACGGCTCGGTCGATTGCTTGAACTTGAACGTCCAGTTATTGCGATTGTCCTTGAGCCGCTCGACATCGATCGACGGATTCACGAGATTGATCGTCGGAATCACGATGTCGTGCGCGAGCAGCGGCAGCACTTCGACCTGGAAGTCGATTTCATCGAGCGTGGCGAAGTGCTGCTGGCGCGCCCAGTCCGGATTCGCAATCGTGATTTTTTCAGCGGAGAAGCGCGGCCACGGCACCCAGCGTTTCCAGCCCGTCTCGTTTGGCGGACGCTGCCAGCCGACTTTCAGATCGCCGGTGATTTCGAAGCGGCGGCCGATTGCTTCCGATACCTTGTCGTCCACCCAGGGCCGCAGCCGGTTCCAGTCGAACGTCAGAAAAATGACCACCAGTATTGCGATCAGAACCGCCAGAACGGCAAAAATCCATGCGACGATCCTTCCGATTTTTTTTCCGGTCGTTCGGGCCTGCGCCATGACGGCTCCATCCTTTTTTGCTGATTATGATTGCGGCAGCACATCGTGTGCCCGCGGCTTATGCGTCCGCTGAATGCCGAATGTCCGTAAGATGCTCATCCAAAGAACGACACACACACCCACGATGCAGGACGCGACATCGACCGAACTCGTCGCCACGCATGGCGTGATGCGCCGGGACGCCGCGCGCGGCACGGTGCTGCTGCATGCCACGGATTTCGCACTCGACAAAAGCCAGCGCGCCGCGATCACCGGACCGTCGGGCTCGGGCAAGAGCGTGTTTCTGCGCACGCTCGCGCTGCTCGATGCGTGCGATGCCGGTTTCGTTACGTGGCGCAGCGAGCGCATCGCGCGTGCGCAGATTCCGGCTTACAGGCGGCGCGTCGCGTATATCGCGCAACGGCCCGCGATGCTCGACGGCACCGTCGAAGACAATTTGCGCTATCCGTTTTCGCTGAAGGCTTATCGCGACACGCATTTCGATCGCGATATCGCGATGCGGCTCGCGCAGGCGGCCGGACGCAGCGCGGACTTCCTCGACAAGTTCGCAAGCGATCTGTCCGGCGGCGAGGCGCAGATCGCCGCGCTCGTGCGCGTGCTGCAACTCGCGCCCGACGTGCTGCTGCTCGACGAACCGACCGCATCGCTCGATCCGGCGTCGGCACGCTCGATCGAAGCGCTCGTGGCCGCGTGGTTCGACGCCGATGACGCGCGCGCGTGCATCTGGGTATCGCACGATCCGGATCAGGCGCGGCGCGTCGCCACGCGTCATCTGACGATGAACGCAGGCGTACTCGGCGAGGACAAGCGATGAGCGGCTATCAGAACCTCAGTCTCTTCGATATCGGCCTGGCGGCGGCGCTGATTGTCGTCAATGGCGCGCTGTCGGTTGCGCTCGACCTCGGTCTCGAACGTAAGCTCTTCGTCGCCGCGATCCGCACCGTCGTGCAATTGCTGCTGATTGGATACGTGCTCGGCTGGGTGTTCGCGTTCAATCGCTGGTATGTCGTGCTGCCGCTGATGGCGCTGATGACGGTCATCGCCGGATTCGCCGCCTCCGATCGCGGACGGCGCACTTATCGCGGACAGCGCGCGGACAGCATCCTGTCGATTTGGGGCAGTTCGTGGCTGATCGGCGCGTTCGGGCTGTTCGTCGTGATCCGGATTCATCCGTGGTATGAGCCGCAATACGCGATTCCGATCCTCGGGATGATCCTCGGCAATTGCCTGACGGGCGTGTCGCTCGGCATCGAGCGCATGACGGAAGAACTGACTTCGGGACGCGCGGCGGTCGAGATGTCGCTCGCACTCGGCGCCTCGCGCTGGGAAGCGGCGCAGAGACCCGCGCGCCAGGCCGTGCGCGCGGGCATGATTCCGACGTTGAATCAGATGGCCGTGGTCGGTCTCGTCAGCCTTCCCGGCATGATGACCGGCCAGGTGCTCGCCGGGCAGTCGCCATTGCAGGCGGTGCGGTATCAGATCGTCATCATGTTTCTGATTGCGGCGGGCTCGGGGCTCGGCGTGGTCGGGGCCGTCGTGCTGACGTATCGGCGGCTGTTTTCGCGGGACCATCGGTTCATGGCGTCGAAGCTCGTCGAACGAAAAGCCCGCAAACGCGCCGCGTAGCTCACTCGCCGTTGTACGCCCGCTCGAGCGCCGGGAGATCGAGCTTGATCATCCCTTGCATCGCTTTCATGGTGCGGTCGGCTTTCACCGGGTCCGGGTCCTGCAACATGCCGAGCAGACGCGTCGGCGCAACTTGCCACGTCACGCCGAAGCGGTCCGTGAGCCAGCCGCAGGCCAGCGAACGGCCGCCGTCCATCAGCTTGTCCCAGTAGTGGTCGACTTCTTCCTGCGACTCGCACTTGATGAACATAGAAACGGCCGGCGTGAACGCGAACTCCGGATTGCCGTTCAGCGCCAGGAAGTCCTCGCCTTCGAGTTCGAACATCACGGCGATGACGCTGCCGACCGGCTTCGGGCCCGACTCGGTGCTGCGCATGATGTCCTTGATGCGCGCGTTCCTGAACGTGCTGACATAAAAGTTCGCGGCCTCTTCGGCGTTGCCGCCTTGGAACCACAGACAGGGCGAAATCTTGTGCATGTGCGTTGCTCCGTTCTCACTAGCGTGCGTGGTTTCGTTCATTGACCGCAAGGCTGCTGCGCCATCGCCTGCTTCATTTCTTCCGGCGTCATGTCACGCGTATGCGTCGCGACCGACCATTGATGACCGAACGGGTCTTCGAGACGCCCGTAGCGGTCGCCCCAAAACATGTCGGCGACGGGCATCGTGACTTTCGCGCCGGCGCTTTCGGCCTGCTTCACGGTGGCGTCGGCGTCTTCGACATACAGGTGTATCGTGACCGGCGATCCGTTCAGCGCCTTCGGACCGACCGAGCCGAATTGCGGGAACTCATCGACGAGCATCAGCATGGAATCGCCGATTTTGACCATCGCGTGCATGAGCTTGCCGTCGGGCCCGGGCATGCGGCCCAGCTCGATGGCGTTGAACGCGCGCTTGTAGAACTCGATCGCTTCTGCGGCGCCCGCGCACACGAGATGCGGGGTCAGCGAACGCATGCCTTCGGGAATCGGCTTGACGGCGGATTGGGACATGTCGGCTCCGTGTAGTGAGTGAGCGCGCCGGGTTTGGCGCGGTCTCATAGCCTACGACGAACGGGCCGCGCGCGAATCGACACAAGCCCGCAGACGCCTGTCAAATTTCTTCGACCGGCGCGCGCCGATAGCTTATTTCGAATGCTGTTCCGCGAGCGATTGAATCAGCGCTTCGAGCCGCGAGAAATTGACCGGCTTGGTCAGATGATCGCGAAAACCGGCTTCGCGGCAACGGCGGATGTCCTCGTCCATGCCGTAGCCCGTGATCGCCACCGACGGCTTGTCGGGCTGCAGGTTCTGCCACGCGCGCGCGATATCGAGTCCGCTGCCGTCCGGCAGGCCGATATCGCTGACGAGCAGATCGAACGGCCCGCTCTTCGCGCGTTCGAGCGCCTGAGCGACCGTTACGGCAACCGACACTTCGTGGCCGAGCATTTCGAGCACTTCGGCCATCGCCGACGACGTCTGCTCGTTGTCCTCCACGAGCAGCACCTTGAGCGCGCGTCCCTGTTCCCGGCTCGCGGCTTCGATGAGCGGCTCGTCCTCGCGCGCGGGTTGCAGTTTCGCGAGCGGCAGCGTCAGCGTGAAGCGCGCGCCCGCGTCGCGGCCTTCGCTGTAGGCCGAAAGCGTGCCGCCGTGCTTCTGCGCGAGCGTGCTCGCGATCGCGAGACCGAGCCCGAGGCCGCCGAACGAGCGCGTGATGGAATCGTCGGCCTGTTCGAACGCCGAGAAAATGCGCGGCAACGCCTCCGCGCTGATGCCGATGCCGCTGTCCGTCACGGAAACGGCGATCGTCGACGGATCCGGATTCCAGGTCCGCACGTCGATGCGCCCGCCCGCCGGCGTGAACTTCACCGCGTTCTTCATCAGATTCCAGATGATCTGCTGAAGGCGCGCCGCGTCGCCGAGCACGACGAACCGGCCCGCGTCGAAATGCGTTTCGAGCGTGAGGCTCTTCGCGCGCAGATCGGCTTCGGACATGTCGAGCGCGCTCGTCAGCAAGGTATCGAGCGCGACGCTCGCGAAATTCAGCGACAGCTTGCCGCGCGCGATGCTCGTGAGATCGAGCAGATCGTCGATGAGGCGCGCTTCCAGCTCGACATTGCGGCGGATGAGATCGAGCGTCGGATGCGCCTCGCGCGGCAGCGAGTGCTTCATTTCAAGCAGGCGCACGGCGGCGAGAATCGGCGTGAGCGGCGTGCGCAGTTCATGCGAGAGCACCGCCAGAAAATGGTCCTTCGCGCGATTCGCCGATTCCGCCTGATCCTTTGCGAGCCGCAGCGCGTCGGCGGCCATGTGGGCGTCGGTCGCGTCGCGCACGATCTTCGAAAAGCCGATCAGTTCGTCGTGCTCGCTGCGGATCGCCGTCGTCACGCCCGAGGCGAAAAACGAATGGCCATCCTTGCGCCAGAGCCAGCGGTCGTCGCTCGCGCTGCCTTCGCGCCGCGCGGTTTCCAGCTCGGCGTCGAACACGCCGCCCTCGCGATCTTCCTGCGCATAGAAGATGTTCGCGGACTGGCCGAGCACGTCCTGCGCGGGAAAGCCCAGAATGCGCTCCGACGCCGCGTTCCATGTGCGGATGCGGCCTTCGGGATCGAGCGTGATGACCGCGTAATCCTTCAGCGCATCGATGAGCAGGCGGAAATGCGTCTCCGTTTCGCGCAACGCCCGCTCGACGGCGATGCGTTGCGCGCGCTCGGCGCTCTCGCGCATCGCGCGGCGCACGACGGCGGGCAGCCGCTGCAGGCGCTGTTTCAGCACGTAATCGGTTGCGCCGCGCTTGAGCATATCGACGGCATGCTCTTCGCCGAGCAAGCCCGACACGAAGATGAACGGCGTGTCCGGGGAACGCTCGCTCGCGATCGTGAGCGCCTCGATGCCCGAGAAGGTCGGCATCACGAAGTCGGCGAGGATCACGTCGAAGCGCTTTTTCTCCAGCTCGGCGATGAACGCCGCGGAGTCGTACACGATCGACGCCTCGACCGCATAGTCCGCGCGTTCGAGCTGGGCGATCGTCAGCTCCGCATCGAGTGCGTTGTCTTCGACGAGAAGCAGATGCAGAGGCTGCATGATCTAGGCGTCCTCTTGAAAGGACGCTTGCGGGCGCACCGGCCGGGACGGATTCGTGCTCATGGGCGCAGCGGTCATTGCGCGGGCGGCGGGCGGCGAAAGCGCGTCGAGCCCGGCGGCGGCTCGTTGAGCACGGCCCAGAACACGCCGAGATCGCTGATCGCCTCGACGAATTCGGCGAATTCCACCGGCTTCACCACATATGCGTTGACGCCGAGTTCATAGCTGCGGATGAGATCCTGCTCCTCGCGCGACGACGTGAGCATGACCACCGGCACGCTCTTCAGCGATGCGTTCGAGCGGATCATGTCGAGCACTTCGAGGCCGTCGATCTTCGGCAGCTTCAGGTCGAGCAGGATCACCGCCGGATTGCCGGGCGCGCGCTCCTTCCACTCGCCTTCGGAGGTGAGATAGTCGATGGCTTCCTGACCGTCGCGCGCCACGATCACCTCGTTGGCGAGCTGACTCTTGTCGAGCGCGACGAGCGTGAGCTCGAGATCGTTCGGATTGTCTTCGACGAGCAATATCGGTTTAAGCATGGTTTTTTCTTGACTTTGTATTTGGCGCGCCTTGCGTCCCGTTCGCGTTGCGGAATGTCACGGGCAGCGAGAAATAGAATACCGCGCCCTCTCCCAGCCGCCCTTCGGCCCACGTGCGCCCGTCATGACGCTCGATGATGCGCCGCACGTTGGCGAGCCCGATGCCCGTGCCCTCGAACTCTTCCGCGCGATGCAGGCGCTGGAACACCCCGAACAGCTTCGCGCCGTACTTCATGTCGAAGCCGACGCCGTTGTCGCGCACGCCGATCACGTATTCGTCGCCGCTTCGGGTCGCGAATATCTCGATTTTCGCCGATTCCCGCGTCCGCGTATATTTCACCGCGTTCGATATCAGGTTGCGCACCGCAAGCTGAAGGAAAGCGGCGTCGCCGGTCACGCGCGGCAGATCGCCGATCACCCATTCGATGCTTCTTCCCGAGCCTTCCACCTCGACTTCCTGCACGACCGACTTCACGAGCAGGCCGAGATCGACCGGTGCGGGCCGGAGCGCGGCGCGGCCCATCTGCGAGAACGTCAGCAGGTCGTCGACGAGCGTGCCCGCGAAACGCGCAGATTCCAGCATGTTGTTGAGAAACCGCCGGCTCTTGTCCGACATGCGCTCGCCTTCCTGCTCGCGCAGAAGATCGCCGTATCCGGCGATATGGCGCAATGGCGCGCGCAGATCATGCGATACCGAATACGAGAACGCCTCCAGCTCCTTGTTCGCGCGCGTGAGTTCGGTCGCGAGTTCCGCGCGCTCTTCCGCGCGGCGCAGCACGATGTTCAGCAGCGCGCCGCGCAGTTCGGCGGCGATTTCGAGCTCGCTCTGACGCCACAGCGCCGAATGGCCGCGCACCGTTTCGAGCCACGGCGAAAAGCTCGTGCGCGGCGCGCTCGAGCCATCCGCGCTTTCGATCTTGATCGGCTCGCCCGCCCATTCGATCGTCTGCATCAGTTCGGGACGGAACCACAGCAAATAGTTGCGGAAGATCTGCGAGACCGGCACCGCGAGCACGCCGCACGCCTTGTCTGCGTGCGCCTTGGCGGGCGGCCATTCGCGCGCGAGCGAATCCGTCGCCCACACGCCGGACGTGTTTTCCGCGAGCCAGTGCGTGAGCGCGCGCACGGTGTCCTCGTCGGGCGTCGCGCCGAGCAGCGTGACCTGATCGTCGAAGACGATCGCCGCGCCCGCCGAACGCGCGAAACTCAGTACGTCGCCCGGCACGGCGCGCAAGCCGGCGACGAAGTTCTCGTGCTCGCCCATCGCCGAAATCAGGCGGCTCATCGTGCGGCGCAGCGCGCTCAGATATTCGCCCTCGGCGCGCTCTTCCTTCGCTTCGATCTGCAAGGACAGCATGTGCCCGAGATGCTCGACCGCGACGCGCGTATTGAACGGCACGATGCGCGCGCTGTGATCGTGACACGAGATGAGTCCCCACAACTGTCCCCGCACGACGATCGACACGGACATCGACGCATGCGTGCCCATGTTGCGCATGTACTCCAGATGCACGGGCGAGAAGCTGCGCAGCGTCGCAAACGTGAGATCGGTGGGGCGGCCGGTGACGGGATTCACGCTCGGCACGAGGCGCGCGGGCGTGTAGTCGACATCGGCGACGAGGCGGATACGGTTCTTCAGATACAGCGCGCGCGCCTGACGCGGAATGTCCGACGCCGGGAAGAACTGATGCAGGAACGACGGATAACTCGCGTCGCGGTCCTCCGCGAGCACGTGGCTGCGGCCTTCCTCGTCGAAGCTATAGAGCATCACGCGGCCGAAGCCCGTGATCGCCCGCACTTCGCGCACGGCGAGCTCCGCGAGCGCCTGCACGCTGCCGCCCTCCTGCAGCCCGCGCGCGAACGTGCGGACGAGCGGATACATCGACGCAAACGCATCGCCCGTCGCGGCGGCGGTCTCCATCTCGACGATGAGCGTGCCGTCATGACGATGTATCGTCACATCGAGGCGCAACGCCTTATCGGACGACGACGGCGCGAGATCGATCGGGCCGATGTAAAGCGGCGCGTCGTCGAGCGCGGACGTGGCGGCCGCCTGCCCGATGCGCTGCGCGCCCGCCGCGCCGAGCACGACATCGAGCGGAGCGCCGAGCAGTTCGTCGACACCCGCGTTCGTCAGCGAGACGAGGTTCTCGCTGACCTGCAGGATGTGCAGATCGTCGGACAGCACGAGCAGAAATCCATGCGGCTGGATGCCGCCGGGAATGTGGATCGGCTCGGCATCGCAGTCCTGGCTGGCGACGCCCGAGCTGAGCGTGCGCCGGCGCGCTTCGGCATCGGGCGGTCCTTGCGATGCTTCGCGCACGGCCCTCGCGCCGATGGGCGGCTCGCTCGCGGACTCGCTCATGAACCCGCTCCCGGCGCGGGCTGCGAATACTCGATGCCGATTGCTTCAGGACACAGCCACGCTTGCAGACTTTCGAACGTCGCGATGGCGGCTTTCACCGCATCGTCGTGAAGGCGTTCGGGCACGCTTGCCGCCGCGGTCTCGCGAAACGCGTTCCACATGCTGCCCGTGCGCGGGCCGTAGCCGTCGAAATACGCGTTGCCGATGCCCGGCGCGAGATCGAGACGCGCGGCCACATGCGGCGCGATGAAGCGGCCGCCGAGCGTGCTGCCTTCCATCACGTACATCGAGCCGATGGCATCGCCGATGTTGTCCATACGCGGCAGGTCATCGCGCGCGCCGGCTTGCGGCAGCGATCCGGCGGACGGCGTTTCACCCGTCAGCGCGGCGAGATCGGCGGCGAGGAGCGACGCCTTGCGGCGCGCATCGAAAAAGTCCGCGAGCGACGACGGCAGGCACGCGGCCGCCGCGTCTTCCCACGGCGCGACGTAACCATAGAATCGTTCGAGCAGCGCGATGTATTCGTCGCGCTGAAGGTCGTCCCGCATCAGGTCGAGCGCATTCTCCAGCCGCGCGTGGCACGCAGCGGTTTCGTTCTTCAGACGGGACAGAAGGTCGAGTGGCATGTTCCGTTGTGTTGGCTTCAGTCCGCAAAGCGGTCATGGGATGCAAGCATCGGAAGGGCTTACCGGTTTGCGCGCTTGTTGAAATACGCGCATCGGTAGAAAAAACGCGGCGAACGTTGCGTTCAAGCCCGCTCCCGATCAACGAATCATTCTACGCAAGCGGCCCGCGCGCTGCCATCCGCGAAGGCTTTTCACCGTTCGGTTCAGCGCTCCTTCGACTGCCCTTCACCGCTGTTCGCATTCGCATGTTCGTCGCGCTGCGTGTCGCGCTGATAGTCGCCGCCGCCGCGCCGGTCCGTGTCGACGAGACCGTGTTCGAGGTCCTCGTGCGCCTGCTTGCCAACATCGCGCGCGCCATGTTCGCGTTGCGATTCGACGTTCTGATCCGCCTCGTGAGGCAGCGGCGCGTTCGACGCATCGTCGCGCGCCTGCTTTTCGCGATCCTTGCTCGCCATTTCGCGTCCGCGTTCGGGCACGCTCTCCGGGCCCGCGTTCGCCTGCTTCATGTTCGTCTCCTTGTGAACGCTCACTTGCGCGATGCGTTCATGCCAAGCCGCTTCTTCATCTCCGCCGTGAGCCGCTGACGCGCCTTGTCATAGCCCGCCCACGGATCGCTCTTCAGCGCATCGAGCCGCTCGCGCACGTTGCCGATATGCCATTGATCGCCGCTCGTGACGGAATCGAGTTCGTCCCAGGCAAGCGGCATCGATGCGCCGAGCCCCGGCCGCGCGCGCAGCGAGAATGCGGCGACCGTGCTGGAGCCGCGGTTGTTGCGCAGATAGTCGATGAAGATCTTGCCCTTGCGATTCTGCATGCCCATTTTCGCGGAGAAGAGCTTGGGCAGCGTGCTCGCCATATGCTGCGCGACGGCCTGCGAGAAATCCTTCATGTCGTCCCAGCTCGCCTGCTTCGCAAGCGGCACGACCACATGAAAGCCCTTGCCGCCGCTCGTCTTGCAGAACGACGTGAGACCGAGCTCGACGAGCAGATCCTTCGTGAGCTTCGCGGCCTCGATCATGCGTTCCCAGCCGACGCCTTCGCCCGGATCGAGATCGAAGATCATGCGATCCGGCTTCTCGATGTTCGACGCCACCGCGTTCCACGTATGCAGCTCGATCGTGCCCATCTGCGCGGTGCCGACGAGCGCCTGCGACGATTCGATCGTGAGCAGCGGCGGATGTCCCGGATCGATATCGGGATGCTGCGTGATATGCGGAATCGCGAGCTTCGCGCTGTGCTTCTGAAAGAACAGCTCGCCGCCGATGTCTTCCGGCGCGCGCACGAGGGACACCGGCCGATCCTTCAGATGCGGCAGCATCCAGTCGGCGACCGACGCGTAATACTCGACGACGTCGAGCTTGGTCAGCCCCGTCGATTTGTCGATCACGCGATCCGGATGGCTGATCTTCACGCCTTCGATTTCAGCCGGACTCGCCTTGGCCTTTTTCGCGGCCGTCGTCTTCTTCGCCGCGATTTTCTTTGCCGCGACTTTCTTCGCGGCCACGGGCTCTTCCTTCACGATCTGACGCGCGGGTTTATCGTCCCGCAAACTGACGAACGATGCTTGTCGCACGATGCGCTCCTTGGTCCATTCCGCGAAATTGCATTCGGCCACGAGCTCGGGCTTCACCCAATGCACGGGCGTGCGGCTGCGTTCCTGCGGCTCGCTTGCAAAGGGCATGCGTTGAGTCTCGCGCTTGTCGAGTTCCTTCTTCACCGCGACGAGCGTCGCGTGATCGAAGCCGCTGCCGACGCGCCCTGCGTACTGCAACTTGCCGTCCGTATCGTAGACGCCGAGCAGCAGCGCGCCGAACTGCCCGCGGCTGCCAGAGGGCTCCGAATAGCCGCCGATCACGAATTCCTGGCGGCGTCTGCACTTGAGCTTGATCCACGACGCACCGCGCCCCGAGACATAGGTGCTGTCGATCCGCTTGCCGATGATGCCTTCCAGCGCCATGTCGCAAGCGCTCTTGAGCAGGTCGTCGGCGTGAAAGGCGAAGTCTTGCGAGAAGCGCAGCACCGGATCGTCGAGCGGCTCGATGACCGCCTTCAGGATCGCGCGGCGTTGCACGAGCGGCACGTTGCGCAAGTCGTAGCCGTTCAGATACGGCACGTCGAAGAAATAGACGACGATGTCTTGCGGGCGCCCCACGTCGAATGCGTTCTGCAGCGCCTGGAAGTCGGGCAAGCCGCGCTCGTCGAGCACCACGGCTTCGCCGTCCAGCCAGCCGCTTTCGATATCGAGCTTGTCGAGCGCCTTCACCTGCTTCGAGAACTTCGCGGTCCAGTCGTTGCCGTTGCGCGTATAGATGCGAACTTCGCGCTTGCCCTTCACCGTTTCGATGCGCGCTAGCACGCGATAGCCATCGAACTTTATTTCGTAGCCCCAATCATCTCCGGGCGGCGCGGCATCGACGAGCGTGGCGAGTTGCGGCTTGAGCGTCGCGGGCAGCTTCGCCTTTTGCGCGCCTTCGATCGCCGGTTCGTGCGACAACGTGCGCAACGACTCGGCGTTGCGATTCGCGACGATATCCGGATGCGCGTGACCATTCCCCGCCTTCGCTGCTTTCGCCGAGGTCTTGCGCGCCGGCGCTTTCTTCGCGCCCGCCTTGCGTTCGTTGCGCTCGCGCAGCGCACCGGTTTCGTCGCGTGCGCCGAGCGAATCGGACAGCACGCTGCCGGGTTTCTTCAGCAAGATGTCGTACTCGGCTTCGGGACGCGCTTCGTCGTCACGCTCCTTGATGAGCAGCCATTGCTCCTTGTCGCCGCTGCCGCGCATGTGGCTTTTCACGAGCGTCCAGCCGCCGTGCAGCTTTTCGCCGTCGAGCGTGAACTTGAGCTTGCCCTTTGCATACTCGCGCGCCGCGTCCTCGACGCTGCCCGATTGCGGCGCCCAGGTCCCGCGATCCCACACGATGACGCTGCCCGCGCCGTAGTTGCCTTCGGGAATCTCGCCTTCGAACGAGCCGTAATCGAGCGGATGATCTTCGACGTGCACCGCCAGCCGCTTCACCGACGGATCGAGACTCGGCCCTTTCGGCACCGCCCATGATTTGAGCGTGCCATCGAGTTCGAGACGGAAGTCGTAATGCAAGCGGCGCGCGTCGTGTTCCTGAATCACGAAGGACAGCGCGCTTTGCGTGGCCTTTTTCGCGCGCGCGTTGCGCTTCTTGGCGCCGGACGGCTCCGGCGTCTTGTCGAAACGCCGCATCCGCTGATAGGTTTCGAGTTTCTCAGCCATCGTCGTTGGGTCGTGCGCTTATGCGCGTTTGCGGCGCGTCGTCTTGCGTGCCGGACGCGCGGTTTCCTCGCCGCTTTCGTCGCCCGAATCGTCATCGGAATGCGCGGCCTTGCCGCCGCGTTTCGCCGCGCCGCCTTTCTTCAGGCTGCGCTTGAGCAGTTCGGACAAGTCGAGAATGTCGGCGGATGCCTTTTCCTCGCCACCTTCGTCGATCTTCATCACCTCGGCGACCTTGCCTTCCTTCACCTTCCTGTCGACGAGCGCCATGATGTCGTCCTTGAAGGTGTCGTGATACTTCGTCGGGTCCCAGGTGTCGCTCATGTCGTCGATGAGACGCTTGGCCATTTCGAGTTCCTTCGGCGTGACGCCGGCCTTTTTCGTGTCTTCGTCCGGGAACTTGAACTGGCTGAAGTCGCGCACTTCGTCGCCCCAGCGCAGTGTGTTGAGCGCGAGCGCGGGGCCGACCGGAATCAGCGCCGCCAGATGTTGCTTGTTGTGCAGCACGACGCTCGCGATGCCGACCTTGCCCGTATCCTTCAGCGCATCGCGAAGCAGCGCGTAGACCTTTTCGCCTTTGCGATCGGGCGCGAGGTAGTACGGCGTATCGAGCGAGAGGAACGAGATCTCGGGCGCATCGACGAAGGCGAGAATATCGACCGTCTGCGTCGATTCGGGATTGGCCGCGCGGATTTCGGCGTCGGTCATCACGACGTACTTGCCCTTCTCGTATTCGAAGCCGCGCACGATGTTGTCGCGCGTGACTTCCTTGCCCGTGTTCTTGTTGATCTGCTTGTAGCCGATCGGGTCCATCGAGCGCTTGTCGAGCAGGTTGAAGCCGACCTTCTCCGACTGCGTCGCCGGATAGAGTTGCACGGGCACGTGGACCAGCCCGAAGCTGATCGCGCCTTTCCAGATCATGTGCGGCATTGCGACACCTTCGCTGTCGGATCGAATCGATGGATACGCTCGGGAACATGCGCCCAAGCGTTTCTGCGCGCCGTTTTCAGCGCGGCATCGACAAGAATCGCACAAAGCGTGCCAAGCGGCGCGGGCGTGCGGACGCACGGCGCGCCGGGTCGCCCGCGCTTGCGTGCAGCCGTTCATCTGTAAGCTTTACTGAGGATGAGTTTGCGCGACAAGTTTGCGCGGTTCGGAAAACAAGACAGTTAGTTGCGTATGCGGCATCGAAAAAACGCGCCGGGAAGGCTGGCGCGTCCATCGAGTTACTTGCGGCTCGCGGTGACGGTCAACTGCGTGCCGTCATCGAGCGTGACGGTTTTCTTGGAGCCGGTAGAGGTCGACATCGAGAAGCGCACGATCTGGCTGAAGCGATTATCGACGGGACATTGCAGGCTCCTGCCGCCCACGGTCACCTTGCTCGTGCCCTTCGGCGCGTATGCGCGAAAGCTGATCTGCACGTTCGCCGCGCCGTTGTCCGCGACGACCGGCGCGAAGCGGATCTGCACTTGCCGCACCGCTTGCCCGTCCGCGCTTTTGGGCACCGACGCCGCCTGCGGGCACCCGTCCGGTACGGCCTGCGCGCCGCTCGGCGCGGTGCCCTGCCAGGTGAAGTCGTCGGTCTGGCCCGAGCGGATGGTGCGCGTTTCCTGCTCATTGCCGAAATTCTTCGACGCCATCTTCACCGTGTACTTGATGGGGCCGTCATTGGGCGCTTCGGAGAGAACCTTGATGCCTGGCGTCGCGTGGGCGGTCGCTGCGAACAGCGCGAGCGCGGCGACGGAAACGATGCGACGAACGATCAAACGACGATTCATGCCGCCACCTCCGTATCGAGCGCTTGGAAGGAAAGACCGGCGCCGCGAAGCGCCGGCAAGCTGTAGGGCCGATCCAGTCTAGCGCCCCGCCCGCTGGCTCATCCTAGTGGAAAACCCGCGTGAGCAGCAACGTCGATGATGTTCGTCAACACATTCGTCAGAAGCCGGTCAGCACGAGCTTGCCGACCGTGCGCCCTTCTTCCAGAAGGCGATGCGCCTCGCGCAGATTCGCCGCGTTGATCGCGCCGAGATTCTTCCCGAGCGTCGTGCGGATGGTGCCTGCGTCGATCAGCCGCGCCACTTCGGACAGCAGCTTGTGCTGCTCGATCATGTCGGGCGTCTTGAACATCGCGCGCGTGAACATGAACTCCCAGTGAAACGCCGCGCTCTTCGCTTTCAGCAATTCGACGGGAACGGGCTGCGCGTTCTCGACGATCGACGCGATGCCCCCTTGCGGCTTGATGACGTCGGCGGCCGCGGGAAAATGCTTGTCGGTGTCGTTGAAGATCAGCACGTAATCGACTTCGGGAAAGCCGATTGCCTTCATCTGCTTCGGAATGTCGTCGAAGTGATTGACGATGTGATCCGCGCCGAGGTCTTCGGCCCATTTCGCCGATTCGGGCCGCGAGGCAGTGGCGATCACCTGCAATTTCGCGACGCGCTTCGCCAGCTGAATGCCGATCGAGCCGACGCCGCCCGCGCCGCCGATAATCAGCACCGACTTGCCCGCGTCCTTGCCTTCCGCCGACACGCCGAGCCGCTCGAAGAGCGCTTCCCACGCGGTGATCGTCGTGAGCGGCAGCGCGGCGGCGTGGGTGAAATCGAGCGATTTCGGCTTCGCGCCGACAATGCGCTCGTCGATCAGATGAAACTCGCTGTTCGCGCCTTGACGCGTAATGTCGCCCGCGTAGTAGACCGGATCGCCGGCCTTGAAGAGCGTCACGTCCGGGCCGACCGCTTCCACGACGCCCGCCGCGTCCCAGCCGAGCACGCGCGGCGTCGCCTCGACCTTGTCTTTCGGCGCGCGCACTTTCGTGTCGACGGGATTGACGGCGATCGCTTCGATTTTCACGAGCAGATCGCGGCCGGTCGGCGTGGGCTTGTCGAGTTCGATATCGACGAGCGATTCGGGATTGGAAATCGGGAGATAGCGGGTCAAACCGATGGCTTTCATTTCTTGCTCCGTCGTGAGTGGACTGGATTCGATCTTAAAGTGCGATCGGTCTTTCGAAAACCGTCATAATCGCTGAAACATTTTTCGGGAAATCCATCGAATGGCGAGCGATCCTGTAACGGAAGACACGACGCGCGAGCGGCTCGATCTGCTCGACGTCGGCCTTTTTGTGCGCGCGGCGGCGCTGGCGAATCTGTCGGCGGCGGCGCGGGAATTCGGCTTGTCGCCGGCGGTGGCGAGCGCGCGCATCGCCGGGCTGGAGCGCATGCTCGGCACGCGGCTTCTGCATCGCACGACGCGGCGGGTCTCCGTCACGCAGGAAGGCGAGATTTTCGCGGCGCGCGCGCGCGAACTGCTCGACGCCGCCGAAGCCGCGCGCGCATCGGTCGGGCGCGCGCGGGCGCATCCGCATGGCCGGCTGCGCGTGACGATGCCGTCTTCGCTCGGCCGCCAGCACATCTCGCCGCTGATTCCGGCGTTTCTGCGCCAGTTTCCCGGCGTGACCGTCGATTTGCGCATGACCGATCAGATCGTCGATCTCGTCGATGAAGGCATCGACCTCGCGATCCGCATCGGCGCGCTGAAGGATTCGACGCTCGTCGCGAAAAAGCTCGCGAGCAACCGGCGCGTGCTGTGCGCATCGCCCGCGTATCTCGCCGAACACGGCACGCCGCGCCATCCCGCCGATCTCGTCGATCACGAATGCGTGATCCTC
Organism: Caballeronia sp. NCF2; assembly: GCF_023631205.1. Taxonomy (NCBI): domain Bacteria; kingdom Pseudomonadati; phylum Pseudomonadota; class Betaproteobacteria; order Burkholderiales; family Burkholderiaceae; genus Caballeronia; species Caballeronia sp. NCF2. Next base: position 62,540 of record NZ_JALQDN010000017.1, read on the forward strand.
GCCGATCAGCGCGACTGGAGCTTCGTCACGCCGACGGGCGTCATCGACGTGCGCGTGTCCGGGCGCATCGTGACGGACAACGGCGAAGTGATCCGGGATGCGCTCGCGGCGGGCATCGGCATCGGCCTCAAATCGACGTGGAGCGTCGCGCCCTTGCTCGCGAGCGGCGAACTCGTCACCGTGCTCGACGATTACCCGCTCGCGCAGACCGTCGCGATCTGGGCGGTGTATCCGAGCCGCGCGTTCGTGCCGCCGAAGACGCTCGCGTTCATCGACTTCCTCGCAGTACAGTTCGGCGAGCCGCCTTACTGGGATGTCGATCCGGCGCGCGTGCAGCGCTGAAGGTTCTTTACAATGGCGGTTTCGCCGCCCTTTCCTGCTCTTTTTGATGAACCTCGTCATTCAAAGTCCCAGCGCCATTTCCGATTCGCATCTGCGGCCGCTCGCGGCGCTCGCACGCGCCAAAGAGACGCAGCGCGTCGACGACACCCTTCTGCGTCTCATCGACGCCGATCCGCTGCAGCGCCCCGACATCGACGCTTATTGCGGCACCCATGCGCTCGATTACGCCTTTATCGAAGCGAACGCGAAGCTCGCCGATTTCGGCCTCGTCGCGATGGACATGGATTCGACGCTCATCACGATCGAGTGCATCGACGAAATCGCGGATTTTTGCGGGCTGAAAGCCGAAGTCGCGGCAATCACCGAAGCGTCGATGCGCGGCGAGATCAAGGACTTCAACGAGAGCCTCACGCGGCGCGTCGCGCTCCTCAAAGGTCTCGATGCAAGCGCGTTGGAACGCGTCTACGAAGAGCGCCTGCAACTGTCGCCGGGCGCGGAACGCATGCTCGAAGGCGCGCGCGCGGCGGGCCTGAAAACGCTGCTCGTGTCGGGCGGCTTCACGTTCTTCACCGAGCGTCTGAAGGCGCGGCTCGGCCTCGATTACACGCGCGCGAATACGCTCGAAATCGTCGATGGGAAGCTGACCGGCAAGGTCGTCGGCGAGATCGTGAACGCGGATGTGAAGGCGCGCACGCTCATCGAAACGTGCGCGCAGATCGGCATCGATCCGAAACGCGCGATCGCAATGGGCGACGGCTCGAACGACCTGAAGATGATGGCGGAAGCCGGATTATCGGTCGCGTTCCGCGCGAAGCCGGTCGTGCGGCAATCGGCGAGTCTCGCGTTCAACTTCGTCGGACTCGACGGCTTGTTGCGGCTCTTCTGATCGATGTGAAAACGGCGCCTTCGGGGCGCCGTTTTCATTCAGGCGAACGCCTTGGCGAGCGCGGCTTCGAGATCCGCGCGCAAATCCGCTTCCGCTTCCAGCCCGACGTAGAAACGCACCAGCACGCCTTCGTGCGGCCATTGCGACGCGGTGCGCATCGAGCGGATGTTGTACGGCATCGCGAGGCTGTGCGCGCCGCCCCAGCTCCAGCCGATCGAGAACAGATCGAGCGCTTCGACGAACGCATCGACTTGCGCGCTCGTGTAGCGGCCATCGAAGACGATCGAAAACAGCCCGCCCGCACCGCCCTTGAAGTCGCGCGCAAAGAACGCGTGGCCGGGACAATCCTCCAGCGCCGGATGCAGGACCGCCTTCACTTCGGGCCGCGTCTTGAGCCACTGGGCGAGCGCGTACGCGGTGCGGTCGTGCGCTTCGTAGCGCACTTTCATCGACGGCAGGCTGCGCAGCACGAGCGACGCATCGTCCGCCGACACGCCGATGCCCATACGCATCCGCGCGCGTTTGAGCTTCTTGTGCAGTTCCTCATCGCGCGTGATGGTCGCGCCCATCAGGATGTCGCTGCCGCCCGACTGATATTTCGTCAACGCCTGCACGGAAATGTCGACGCCATGCTCGAACGGCTTGAACGCGAGGCCCGCGGAAAACGTGTTGTCGATCGCCGTGACGATGCCCTTCGCGCGCGCGACGGCGACGATCGCCGGCACGTCCTGCACTTCCATCGTCACCGAGCCGGGCGCTTCGAGCCAGATCAGCTTCGTGTTCGGACGGATCGAATCGGCGATGCCCGCGCCGGTCATCGGATCGTAATAGGTCACTTCCAGCCCGAAATCGGCGGCGAGCCAGTCGGCGTGATCGCGATTCGGACCGTAGGCGTTGTCGGGCACGAGAACGTGATCGCCCGCTTTCACGAGACCGAAGTAGATGTTGGAGATCGCGGCGAGCCCCGACGGCTGCAGCAGCGCGAATTCGCCGCCCTCGATCGCGGCGAGACGCTGCGCGAGCGCGATGGTCGTCGGCGTGCCGTGCAGGCCGTAGCGCCACTTCGAATCGTCGCTCCAGACGAGCGAGCGCATCGAGGCGAGATCGGGAAACACGACCGTCGATGCGCGCGCGACCGGCACCGAGAACGACTCGAAGCCGGGCGTGATGCGGTCTTCAGGCTGAACGATGCGGGTTTGCAGATCGCGGTCCTTGCTGCTGGAATCAGTCATGGCTTTGCAATACGGAATGAAAAGAGACCGCCGCCGGAACGCCCGGCGGGGTGAAGACAGAGCGAATCATTCGCCGATGATGACGTTGCTCGTGCCGCCCACGGCATTCTTGGGCGGCGCGGGCGGCGCAGGTTCCAGCGACGGCGCGGGCGGCGCCTTCGCGGTGCCCGTCGCGGGCAAGGTCTTGCCGGCCGCGGCGGGCCGCAGATCGAACGGCTGCGGGTTCGAATCGTCCGGGTTCATGCGCTCGCCGGACACGCTGCCGTCCGCCGCGAACTTGCCGACCCAGTTGCCCGTGATGTGCGTGCCGTCGTTCGATTCCTCGATTTCGAGCGTGTCGCCGTCGCGGTCGCCCGCGACGAGAATCACGTTCGGGCTGCCGGCGAACCGGTACTCGCCGTGCACGCCGGAGGGCTCGTCGGTTTTCGCGCCGAGTTTCATCTCGATCTGCTTGTCGCCGAGCGTGCCGACGTAGCGCGGAAACTTCGCGTACTCCGGATTCGGCGTGAGCGGCTTCAGCGGCGGCAGGGCGAGTTCCTTGATCGCGGCTTGCGCGCCGTGCGCGTCGGCACCCGCTGGCTCGCGTGCGTTCTGTGCCTGCACGCCGGTCTGGCCCGCCGGCATCGGCGAATTGCACGCGGCAAGCGCGGCGAAGATCGTCAAGGCCGCGACCGTCCGCGGCCCTTTCATGCTTGGCATCATCCGTGAGTCCTTCAAATGCGCTCGAAGATCGCCGCGATGCCCTGGCCGCCGCCGATGCACATCGTCACGAGCGCGTAACGCCCGCCGATGCGCTGCAGTTCGTACAACGCCTTCACGGTGATGAGCGCGCCGGTCGCGCCGATCGGATGCCCGAGCGAAATGCCCGAGCCGTTCGGATTGACCTTCGCGGGATCGAGCTTCAGTGCCTGCGATACGGCGCACGCCTGCGCGGCGAACGCCTCGTTTGCTTCGATGACGTCGAGATCGTCGACGGAGAGGCCCGCGCGCTCCAGCACCTTCTGCGTCGCGGGAACCGGGCCGATGCCCATGATCTTCGGATCGACGCCCGCGTGCGCGTACGCGACGAGCCGCGCGAGCGGTTTCGCGCCGCGCTTTTCCGCAAGCGAGCGTTCCATCAGCACGACGGCCGCGGCCGCATCGTTGATGCCCGACGCGTTGCCCGCCGTCACCGTGCCGTTTTCCTTCGCAAAAACCGGCTTGAGCTTCGCGAAGTCTTCGGCGGTGGCGTTCAGGCGAACGTGCTCGTCGCGGTCGAACACGGTGTCGCCTTTCTTCGAAGCGAGCGTGATCGGCAGAATCTGATCCTTGAAATAGCCGGCTTCGATCGCTTTCGCCGCGCGCCGGTGCGATTCGAGCGCGAGCGCGTCCTGCATCTCGCGCGTGATGCCGAACTTCGCCGCGACGTTCTCGGCCGTCACGCCCATGTGGATCTTGTCGAACGGGTCGTTCAGCGCGCCGACCATCATGTCGACGATGCGCGTGTCGCCCATGCGCTGGCCGAAGCGCGCGGCGGGCATGATGTACGCCGCGCGGCTCATGCTTTCCGCGCCGCCGCCGATGGCGACATCGGCATCGCCGAGCAGAATGGACTGCGACGCCGACACGATCGCCTGCAAGCCCGAGCCGCACAAACGGTTCACCGTGAGCGCGGGCGCATGCTGCGTGACGCCGCCGTCGAGCGCCGCGACGCGCGCGAGATACATGTCGCGCGGCTCCGTATGCACGACGTTGCCGAACACGACGTGACCGACTTCATCGCCCGCGACGTTCGCGCGGGACAGCGCTTCGCGCACGACGCGCGCACCGAGATCGGTCGGGCTGAAGTCCTTCAGCGAACCGCCGAAATCGCCGATCGCCGTGCGCACGCCGCTTACCACCACCACTTCACGTTGCATGTTGTCGTCTCCTTCGTTTGAGGTTCGGCTATTCTGCCAGCGCGCGCTCGACCTCGTCCTTTCGCGGGATCGGCGCCACTGCGCCAAAACCTTGTGTCGACAAAGCCGCGGCGACGTTCGCGTAGCGCGCCGCGGCGAAAGGATCGTCGCCTGCAACGATGCGCGCGATGAACGCCCCGCCGAAGCAGTCGCCCGCCCCGGTCGCATCGACCGCCTGCACGACGCGGCCCGGCACCACGCGCCGCTCGTCCGGCGTCGCGATATACGCGCCTTCCTTGCCGAGCTTCAGCGCGACGACCTTCGGACCGAGTTTCAGCAGCGCATCGACGATCGCGTCTTTGTCTTCGTGGCCGGTAAGCAGCGTGACGTCGTCCCAGCTCGGCAGGCAGATGTCGGTTGCGCGGATCGCTTCGAGCATGACCGCGCGGGCGCGCGCGAGCGGCCACAGCTTCAGGCGCAGGTTCGTGTCGAAGCTGACCTTGACGCCGTGCGTGCGCGCATGGTCGATCGCGGCGAGCGCGGCATCGCAGGCGGCCACGCTGATCGCGAGACTGATGCCCGACAGATGCACGACCTTCGCGGCGGCGATCGCATCGAGCGGCAAGTGCGACGGCGCGTAGCGGCTCGCCGCCGAACCCGCGCGCAGATAGTCGAAGCGATGCCCGCTCTCGCCGTGCGACACGAAATAGACGCCCGTGGGCGCATCGTGATCGACGCGCACCGTCGACGTATCGACGTTTTCCGCGCGCCACAGATCGAGCAGCAATTGCCCGAAGTGATCGTTGCCGACCGCGGACACGAAGCCCGTCGCCGCGCCCTGGCGCGATGCCGCGATCAGGAAGTTGGAGACGTCGCCGCCGAAGCCTTGCAGATAGTTCGGCTGATCGCGCGTCGACTGATTGAACTCGATCATGGCCTCGCCGAGCGCGAGGACGTGCGGCATCCCTGGCATGGCTTTAGACCTCGCCCCAGAGATCGTGGCCATCGGCGCCGGTGATCTTCACCGACACGAAGTCGCCGGCCTTGTAGCGCTTCGATGCCTTCGTCGTCGGCGCGATGTACACGACGCCGTCGATTTCCGGCGCGTCCGCCGCCGTGCGGCCGATGCCGCCTTCCGCGCCCACTTCATCGACGAGCACTTTGAGCGTCTTGCCGACCTTCTTCTTCATGCGCTTCGCGGACAGTTCTTCCGCGAGTTCCATGAAGCGCGCGCGGCGATCCTCGCGCACTTCGTCGGGCAACGCGCCGTCGAGTTCGTTCGCCGTTGCGCCTTCGACCGGCGAATACGCGAAGCAGCCGACGCGATCCAGATCCGCTTCCTTCAGGAAATCCAGCAGCGTCTGAAACTGCTCTTCCGTCTCGCCCGGAAAGCCCGCGATGAACGTGCTGCGAATCGTCAGATCGGGACAGATTTCGCGCCATGTCTTCACGCGCTCGAGCACCTTTTCCGCGTTCGCCGGGCGCTTCATGCGCTTCAGCACTTCGGGATGCGCGTGCTGGAACGGCACGTCGAGATACGGCAGAACGTGGCCGCGCAGCGGGCCTTCGGCCATCATCGGGATGACTTCGTCGACGCTCGGATACGGATACACGTAATGCAGGCGCACCCACGCGCCGTACTGCGCGGCGAGTTCGCCGAGCGCGCCGACGAGCTCGGTCATGCGCGTCTTGAGCGGCTTGCCGTTCCAGAAACCCGTGCGGTATTTCACGTCGACGCCGTACGCGCTCGTGTCCTGCGAAATCACGAGCAGTTCCTTCACGCCGGACTTGAACAGATTTTCGGCTTCCAGCATGACTTCGGCGACGGGGCGCGAGACGAGATCGCCGCGCATCGACGGGATGATGCAGAACGTGCAGCGATGGTTGCAGCCTTCCGAAATCTTCAGGTAAGCGTAGTGGCGCGGCGTCAGCTTGATGCCGGCGGGCGGCACGAGATCGGTGAACGGATCGTGCGGTTTCGGCAGATGCGTATGCACCGCGTTCATGACTTCGTTGGTCGCGTGCGGACCGGTGACGGCCAGCACTTTCGGATGCACTTCCTCGATGAGGCCCGAACCGCTCGCGCTCTTTTTCGCGCCGAGACAGCCGGTCACGATGACCTTGCCGTTCTCGCTCAACGCCTCGCCGATGGCGTCGAGGCTTTCCTGCACGGCTTCGTCGATGAAGCCGCAGGTGTTGACGACGACGAGGTCCGCGCCGTCATAGGTGCCGGAGATTTCGTAACCTTCGGCGCGCAACTGCGTCATGATCTGCTCGGAATCGACGAGCGCCTTCGGGCAGCCGAGCGACACCATGCCGATTTTCGGCGCGGGCTTCGTCCTGGCGAGTGAATCGATTGAATCGATTGAATCTAAAGAATTTTTCACGGGAAGAGTGTCTTGTGGGAACGCAAGAGGCCAATCCACTATTTTACATCGGCGAGCCGCCGACACGGCTCGGCCCCCTTTTCCTTTGTCTCATTCCGATTGAAGCTGGCGCGCAGCAAACTCGAGCGAATCCGCAGCTTCCCGCGTCTCTCATTGCTTCGAATCACACATCGGTTTCATGCTCGACTACTCAGCGCTGCGCCATTTCAATCCGCTCTTCGTCACGCCCTGCTACTCGGGCCAAGTGACGTCCGGCTACGCCACCAGCATGCTCACGCTCACCAACGAGCTCTGGCGCCTCGGCGTGCGAGGCTCGATGCGCATCTGCGCCGGCGAAAGTCTCGTCACGCGCGCGCAATGAAGCCGTCGCGCATTTTCTGATGCATACGGAGCACACGCATCTCTTCTGGATCGATGCCGATATCGGCTTCACACCGGAGCAGGTGCTGCGTCTGCTGCTCGCGGGTCGCGATGTCGTCGCCGGCGTGTATCCGCTCAAGCGCATCGACTGGACGGGCGAGATTCCCGCCGGGCTCACGCAAGCGCAGTTTCTCGAACGCGCGTTGCGCTATCCGGTGAATTCGCATGACGGCGCGCGCCTCGAAGTGGACGACGGACGGCTTCATGAAAGTGGACGAGGCGCCGACGGGCTTCATGTGCATACGCCGCGCGGTGCTCGAAACGATGATCGCGCGCATGCCCGAGTTGCGCTACGAGCCCGACGCGCCGCCGGATTCGCCGTTGCACGGCTACTGCCATCGCTTCTTCGACGTGGTGGTCGAGCCGGAAACCGGGCGCTATCTTTCCGAGGACTACGCGTTTTGCCGCCGCTGGCGCGATTCTGGCGGAAAGGTGTACGTGGATGCACGCTCGACACTGGAGCACCACGCCGCCTATACGTATCGCGGCGATTTCGGCGCGGCGCTGGCGTACGATTCGACGAGAGCCGTGGCGGGCAATGAACGGACGGCGCGCGAGCGCTCACGCCGAGGCGCGCAAGCCTCGACGCCCGCACGCGCCCTCGAACCGGACTACTTCTTTTCCGTCGACGAAGGCGTGGGCGTCGGGAACGGAAACGTGTTGAACATCGACTTCGCCTGCGACTGCATCTGCTCCTGCATCTGCACGAACATGTTTTTCGACTGCTCGATGTAGCTCGTCATCATGCCCTGCATCATCGGCGCCTGCATGTTCATGAACTGCGACCAGACTTCGGGGTTGAGCGCGTTGCCGTCGTAGATGCCCTTGCTCTGCTCGGTCAGCTTCTGCTGGATGTCGATGAACGCCTGGATGTTCTTCTCCAGATACGTGCCCATCATGCCCTGCATCGCGTGGCCGTAGAAACGGATGATCTGCGAGAGCATCACCGACGAGAACATCGGCAGGCCGCCGCTCTCTTCTTCCAGAATGATCTGCAGAAGGATGCTGCGCGTGAGGTCGTCGTTGGACTTCGCGTCGAGCACCTTGAAATCTTCCTGATCGAGCACGAGCTGTTTTACATCCGACAACGTGATGTAGGTGCTCGTTTCCGTGTCGTACAGCCGACGGTTTGGATACTTTTTGATGAGTCGTTCGGCGGGTTTCTTTGTAGTAGTAGTGGTGGTCATTTAACGCCTTTAAACGCAAAACTTTACTGCGATGGCAGCAAGCAGGTCTTGCGTTGTCGCAAAAAAGCGCTGCTGCATGTTCGCCGCATCGTTGATAAATCCGGCGAGTGGTGACTTCCCGCGCGCGTTTCGGCGTCGCGGGAAGCCGCCGCCCGTCAGCCCATATGCAAGCCGCCGTTCAGCGAGAAGTCCGCGCCGGTCGCGAAGCCCGATTCTTCGGACGCGAGCCACGCGCAGATCGAGCCGATTTCGTCCGGGGTGCCGAGACGGCGCACCGGAATGGTCGCGACGATCTTCTCCAGCACTTCCGGACGGATCGCCTTCACCATGTCCGTGCCGATATAGCCCGGCGACACGGTGTTGACCGTCACGCCCTTGGTGGCCACTTCCTGCGCGAGCGCCATTGTGAAGCCGTGAATGCCGGCCTTGGCGGTCGAGTAGTTCGTCTGGCCGAACTGGCCTTTCTGCCCGTTCACCGACGAAATGTTGATGATCCGGCCCCATCCGCGCTCGACCATGCCGTCGATGACCTGCTTCGTCACGTTGAAGAGGCTCGTCAGGTTCGTGTCGATGACGGCGGTCCAGTCTTCGTGCGTCATCTTGCGGAACACGACGTCGCGCGTGATGCCCGCGTTGTTCACGAGGACATCGATCTCGCCGACTTCGGCCTTGACCTTGTCGAACGCGTTCTTGGTCGATTCCCAGTCGCCGACGTTGCCTTCCGAGGCGATGAATTCGAAGCCGAGCGCCTTCTGGTCTTCCAGCCATTTCACCCGGCGCGGCGAATTCGGACCGCAGCCCACGACGACCGTAAAGCCATCTTTAAGCAGGCGCTGGCTGATGCTGGTGCCGATGCCGCCCATCCCGCCGGTTACATACGCTATACGCTTCGCCATTCCTCACTCCATTTTCGTTATGCGGACGGCGATCTCCTTGCCGCCCGCTGGCCCTTCCCAATCCCGCCAGTGACTATCTGTGACTTGTTACGGACGTTCCACCGCCAGCGCGACACCCATGCCGCCGCCGATGCACAGCGACGCCAGACCCTTCTTCGCATCGCGCTTCTGCATTTCGTGCAGCAGCGTGACGAGAATCCGGCAGCCCGACGCGCCGATCGGATGACCGATCGCGAT